>JAGQPC010000526.1 GCA_020426925.1 Planctomycetales bacterium
GCTGGGGGCTCGCTGCGCTCGACCACCAGCCACCCGACTCCACTATCGGGGCTGGGATTCGATTTGTGCTTTCGGTCGGCGCCTGCAGCTAAGTGCTTTCGTCGCTACGCGACTGCTTCACCAATTCGACTAACGGCGTTTCACCGCCCCGTAACGCTTTTAATATACTCAACTTCCTCCTTGATATATGGCGAGCCGTCTTTGCCCAAGATTTCGTGGAACCACAGATCCGGCTCGGCGGTGTAGGTTTTCTGCCAAGAGTCCCAGGGATAGTTTGTCTGAGTCTTACCTGCGACAAATCCCCAGTTGTACGCGGCGATTTTTTCTTTCTTGAAATATCCCAGCACCGGATCAAATCGACTTCCGTTTGGGCGAGCCATGTACTCGGTGCACAAGATCGGGCGATTGTAGCGCCGCAATTGCTCTACGCGGGGCTTCACATGTTCCAAACCGCCGTAGTTGTGAAAACTGATGACGTCCGATTCTTCCAGCATGACTTTTTCGATGGGCGATACCTTTTCGTGATCAGGCCAAGGGCCGAGCCACACTCCGGCCGTAAGCGGCTGCGAAGGATTTGCCTCGCGAGCCCAAACGAAAGCTTTCTTCAATAGCTTCGTAGCCATCTCCGCCTTGTTGGACAGTTCGGTTTTGGCTCCGTTCGTGCCGTACGCGTTCACGTTGGCGTTGTCCGGTTCGTTGAAAACGTCCCACGCGTGAACTCGCTTGTCGTTGCGAAAATGGTGAATCAAGCCGTAAATGTAAGGCTTCAACTCGTCATGCCGATTCTCGTCACCCAAGATTTCTCGGCCTGGAGCTTGAAGCCAACCCGAATTGTGAACGTGCGGTCGAGGTGCACGCTGCTTGCCAAGTTTCGGATCCGGGTCCCAGACCCCATCTAGCGGAACGAACATGACGCCGATTCCATGCTTGTCGGCGATCGAAAGAAACTGGTCCAAACGCAGAAGAAATCCTTCTCGATCCTGATCCCACAACAGATTGTGCAGATAGACTCGCATGCTGTTGAAGCCCAGCTCTTCGGCCCAACCGAGTTCGCGATCAATCGTCTCGACATCAAACGAATCGGCCTGCCACATTTCCAGCTGGTTGATCGCCGTGCTCGGATTGAAGTTGCATCCAGCGAACCACGGTTGCTTCGCGTACCAAGCATTCGCTTGCTGTTCCGACCAGCGTTCGCGAGCGATTCCCGATTGAGTACACACCGCCACGATAGCAAGTGCGATTGCGAAGTTCTTGATTCGAGTGACCATCTGATGCATGTTTTTCTTCCTATTTGTTTGATCTGCAAGAACTCTCATTGTGTCAGCATCAACGTAGTGCCGCAATTCTGGTAGGCTCTCCTTCTGGTAAGATTACATGCCCAGCGTTAGCAACGCCGACTTCCCAGGGATCGAAATGGCCGACGACGATCAGGACATACATGCTTTCGAGTCGCCCAAAAGCGACATTCCGTCGAAGCCACGAAATGTCAGCGGACGACCGCTCGTTGCCTTGACTCTCGTAAGCATCTTGATCGGGCTTGGGACGTTTGCCACCTGCAAGGGCGCCACACTTCGAAGCCCAATAGTTCGGATTCCAGATAATACGCTCATCCTTGAATCTGCTGTTACTGGACTAATCGTAGGTTGTGCGAGTTTTGCAGTAGGTTATGCATGGCTAAATCGCCGACGATCTAGAACGAACACTCACGAGAAACCCGATCGAAATGTCCGAAAATGATCAAGACATAAACGCTTACCAATCGCCCAAAAGCGATATTCCACCGAAGCCGAGGAACATCAGTGGCCGAGAACTTTTCGTCTTGATTTTCGTAAGTTGTTTTGTTGGCGGACTTGGATTCGTTGGCACGTGTACTGGATGGGGCTTCTACCATGTTCTGGGCGGAAGTGCGTTCGAAAGCAGCCCCACACCGATAGTCAGCTGTGCGGTGTGTGCAGTAATCGCAGCTACAGGAACGTTTGTAGGTTTGCGTCGCTGGACCAAGCAACGCCGATCAAACGGACGCTCATCGGGACTCTGATCGAAATGGACGACGACAAACAAGACATAAACGCTTACCAATCGCCAAAAAGCGATAGCTCGTCGAAGCCACGAAACATCAGTGGCCGGGAACTTTTCGTATTGGTTTTGGTAAGTTGCTTTTTAGGCGGACTTGGATTTGTCGTTACGTGTGCAGGCTACTTCTTCTACGATTTTCTAGGTGGAGGGTTGTTCACGGATTATCAAGCGACCGTCAGCTTCGCAGTGTGTGCGTCAATCGGAATAATCGCAGCTGCGACAACTTTCATGATTTTTCGTCGCTGGACCAGCCATCGCCGCAGGCCACCAAGTTAAACCGTCCGGTATCGCACACACACAAAAGGAACTGCAATGCCATCCGAGTCACAAAACCCTTTCGAACCGCCGTCGTCCGAAACTGGCAAATCGGTCAAGCCCAGGTCGATTCATCCAGCCCTGCTTGTCGGGATTTTGCTGCTCAGTATTTTTTTGGGTGGATGCGCATTTTTCTGCACATGCTTGGGGTTGGTATTAGTCAGCCCTAGTTCCGATTGGATTCTGTACGCATCGGGGATCGCAGGTATCGCCGCAATCATCGGTTCGTATTGGGGCATTGTGAAACTGCTCAAACGTCCTCGTTAGTCCGTGGCAAAATTCTAAATCACAACAACGATCAAATAGGCATTCGACATGGTTACTTATCGAGATTACACGTACCGTGGCCTTACACAAAGCCTTTGCCCCGAATGTTTGGCGGTCGTGCCAGCAAAGATCATCGACAGAGACAACCGGATCTATTTTCAAAAGCGGTGCGAATCACACGGAGTTCGCGAAGACTTCGTTTGCAGCGACGCAAATTGGTTTGACCGCATCGATTACAGTCTGCCCGGAAAAATGCCCGACACATACGGAGCGGATTTCGACCGAGGATGTCCGTACGACTGCGGACTCTGTCCCGACCACGAGCAGCACTCGTGCCTGACCCTCGTGGAGGTGGGCGACGGCTGCAACCTCTCGTGCCCGGTCTGCTACGCGGAGAGCGGTCCGCACCGCATGCGGTGGCACGCCCTCGAGAAGGTCGAGCGCATGCTCGACGCGGTGGTGGCGAACGAAGGCGAGCCGGACGTCGTGCAGATCTCCGGCGGCGAGCCGACGATCCACCCGGAGTTCTTCGCGATCCTCGACGCGGCGAAGCGGCGTCCCATCCGCCACCTCATGGTGAACACCAACGGCGTCCGCATCGCGCGGGACCCCGCGTTCGCGGAGCGCCTCGCCGGCTACGGTCCCGGGTTCGAGGTCTACCTGCAGTTCGACTCGTTC
>JAGQPC010000527.1 GCA_020426925.1 Planctomycetales bacterium
TTCCGACACCCGAAAGCGCATCGGTCCGAGCTTCCTTGCGAGTTCGGTCGAGTTCTTGAGCTTGTTCTTCGAGGCGATATTTCGTGTAGACCAAGTCGTCTTCCAGCTTGCGGTTCGATTCGACGACTTCCGCAATCTGATGAAGCAAGACGTGCTTGAATTTTTCGTAGTCTCCGCCGTCTTGGATTGAGGAGACCTCAACGCCAACTGTCTTCAATTCAGTCGTGTGTTGATCGACGCCAGTGCTCAATTGCTCGGCGCTTTCCAGTACTTGCTGAAGAGCAACGAGCGTTTTTTCACGTTCATCGGTAATGATTGTCGAATGCCGGCGCAGAGCGAAACAATACCCGATATAACCACCAACAGAGATGCTGATAACCATCGAAGGAACGATCCAGATCAACATGTAGACGGTGGCAGACACTGTTGCTATTCCTCATTCGCCCGTGGCGTGGGCGGATTGTAAAAACTCATTTTGAACTTATCAAACTCTGACGTCGAAGGTCGAGCCAACAGAGTTTGGCGATGGCATTGCAAAATAGAACCCCTGCGCATAATCTGCCCCATGCGACTTGGCCCATTCCCATTCGTCTTCCGTTTCCACTCCCTCAACGATTGTGGCGATTCCCAATTCTCGTGCAAGCTCCAGCAGCTTGGACGTAACACAGCCTTTAAAAGGATCGTTATGGACGTTGCGAATTAAGTCCATATCAACCTTAATAAAATCGGGCCGAATATCTGCGATTCGTGTCAGCGAATTATACCCGGCGCCGATATCATCCAGTGCGATTCGAAATCCGGCTTCCCGCAACAGATTCAGCACGTCAGCCACGAACTCTATATCGTCGATCTCATCGCTTTCGATAATCTCAAAGACGAAGCGTTCGGTCGGAATCCCCGATTCCAATGCAGCGTCGACCGTTTCCTGCATTCCGGGGATTTGCCGAGTCATGTATCTCGGTGAAAAGTTAATAAAGAACGCGACGTCATCGACATCAAGGCTCGCGGCGTTTTCTATTGCGATAATTCGAGCCAGCTCATCGAGTTTCTGGAGCTGGCCCGACTTGCGCGCAGCGCTGATCAGCCGGAGGGGCGAAATCACCTGCTCGCCCGGCTCAATGCCTCGCATCAAGCATTCGTAGCCGAACACTGACATTGACGAGCAATGTATCACTGGCTGAAAAAATGTCGTCAGCCGTCGCTCTGAGATTATCTGCCGCACCCAATGCGCCTCTAGCCAATCGTGCAGTTCGGACAGATTTCGCGTGTGCATCATTTTTGCGATTGATGCTTCCGCGTTGTCCGAAACGTGGCAGACGATCTTCTCTTGCGATAGCGAGCTGAAGCAGCCTCGCAGCTGATCAGCGATCGTTTTCAGAGTAGACAGACTACAGTGAACCGCCGTCACGCCCTCATGTGGTGCAGACAGTTCCACATCGTACCCTGCGGACACCTCGCGCAGCACGTCTTCCCAGTCATGATGGTTGCTGGAAAAAAACGCTGTGACGTTGTAACTCGACCACTTTGTTTGTTGGGGGAGACGGAGCATAGACGGATTTCGGGGCTGGTCCTGTGCGATTTTCCTCACGGGAACAAATCAACTTACCCGAAAGGATAGGTCGAAAATTGCGTTGCTTCGTCAACCCGAAGCACTCAAACAGCTGGCTTTACGCAAAAATTCGATTTGTGGCGGCTTAAACGCAACTGTCGGGTCCGTTTATACAAGTTCTAGCGACTGCACCAGCTATTTAGAGTCGTCGCGATCAAGATGACCTGATTTACCGATTGCCCACAACAGACGCAAACTGAGCAATATACTAACGACGCATCCAGCGAGTCCAAGCAGCGAGACGTTGCTCAGACCAAGCCAGTAGCTCGGTTCGTTTGGTAGCGTTCGAAACAGCAGCGGAGGAACCTGCTGGCTGAGCATCAACGACGAACCCAAAAACAACGCACTGGCCAGCATACCCAGCACGAGCCGATTAACTGATGGCCCAAGCCCTCGATGCTCCAGATGCACGTCGAACTTCCCTGCTTGGACTTGTTCCAAAATGTCGGTAATGCGGCGAGGAAGAACTTCTATCAAATGTTCAATCTCGGCGTAGACTCGACGAAATTTCTTAATGCGTCGAGCGGGTGACAGGCGTCTCAATATTGCTTTACGATGAAACGGACGAATCACTTGCATCAAGTTGAACGAAGGGCTAAGCAGCTTCGAACTGCCCTCCAACGAGATCAACACTTTCAGCAACATTGCAACCTGAGCCGGAATAGCGATCCTATAGCGGAAGATCATGTCGAACATTTCGTCCAGCGCGCCCGACAGCTTGAATCGCTCCAATGGCTGTGATCCATAATGTGACACAAAGTCAGCGAGTTCCGTTCGAAACGCGGTTTCGTCGAGGTCTCGTGGGGCGTTTCCGATACGAAGAATCAGATTCGTGAGATGCGTCGAATCGCCGTTCGCGATTGAGATCAGTAAGTCCTCGATGTCTTCACGCAGCCCTTCATCGATTCGGCCGACCATGCCGAAATCCAACAGCCCGATACGATTGCCGGGCAGCACCACGATGTTGCCGGGATGCGGATCGGCGTGGAAGAATCCGTCGGCAAAAATCATGTCCAGATAGATGTCGACACCGTGCCGCGCTAATTCATCGCGATCCAATGTCGGGTCATGAATCGAATCAACGTCGGACAACTTGGTGCCTTCCACGTATTCCATGACCAAAACTCGCGACGTACAGAACGGCTCATACGGCCGCGGAATCGTCACATTCGGGTTGTCGGCAAACCTTGCATGAAAGTGTTCGAGGTTTCGCTCTTCTCGACCAAAATCCAATTCGCGACGCAGCGTGCGTTGGAACTCGGCAACCGTTTCGACCGGACGATAGGCCGAGAACTCCGGGAACCCTTCCACCATTTGCGCCAGACCTGTAAGCACATCCAGATCCTTACGCACCGTGTCGACGATTCCATCGTGCTGCACTTTAACGACGATTTCGTCACCGGTTTTCAGTTTTGCTCGATGCACTTGCCCGATCGACGCAGACGCAATCGGATCATCACGAAAATCGTCGAACAGATTGTCGATCGGCTGGCCAAGCTCAGCTTCGATGATTTCACGAATTCGGTCTGGAGGGTCGGCTGGTGCGTTGTCTTGCAGCGAGCGTAGTTCGTCGGCCAGTTTTTTGCCTACGAGATCAGGTCGAGTGCTGAGAATCTGCCCCAGCTTGATGAACGTTGGCCCGAGCTCCGTCAGAGCCATGCGAATTCGCGCTTCTCGTGTATGACGCGCAAGTGCTTCGCCATCACGATTTTTGAGCAGTCCTTTAGCAAAATCGAAATTCAATCGACTGATGCCATCGGCGAGCCCATATTTGCTCAGCACCGACAGTACTTCCGTAAGTCGATTGACGTTGCGATAGATTTGTGGGATGGACGTGATTTTCATGTGCGAAGTTAGTGCGGTGGCAGCGACATTGGCCATCGAGTCCGCCAGTGGATGCGGCCGCTAACGCGAATGGCGTTTCTCCATAATACTACGCCACGACGCGTTCCCGCAGGCCCGATTCGGGCCTCGATTGTTGCCAGAGCCTCCGATTCCCGTACGCTTGCCCGAAATGCCGCTCGACGCATACACTGCATTTCTTCGGCGTGTGGGCTGCTCGAGTCGACGTTGATCGACCGTCCGCACGAGTCTCCAAGAGTTTTCCTGTCATCATGCCCCTGAATCAGAGCACGCTGAAAGCCGTCATTTTCGACCTCGATGACACCCTCTACGATCATTTGCATAGTGCCAGATTCGGTCTTCAGCAGCTCGCGCGACGCTACCCCGCAATGGAGTCGGTTTCAATCCAAGAATTAGAGGACCGATATTCTGATGCGCTTGAGGCTGTGCACTTGCGTTTGTTGAGCGGCGAAGTGGATCAGCAGGAAGCTCGCACGATTCGCATGCAGCAACTGTTTTCGTCGTTTTGCATTTCAGTCGACGACGACACGGCGTTTGCTGAATACAGACAATTCCGCGCTGACTACGATTCGGTATGCCAAGTTGTCGCAGGCTCGCACGAGCTGCTGTCTTGCCTGATGGAACGCGGATACCAATTGGCAATCATGACGAACAATTTGGTTTCTGAGCAGATTCCAAAACTACGACAACTGGATCTTGAGCAATACTTCGATGTCGTGAGTATCTCGGAGGACGTCGGAGTCGCGAAGCCACACCCCAAGATTTTCGAAGTAACGCTTGAACGCCTCGGTCTGCACCGTCACGAAGTCGTGATGGTCGGCGATTCACTGGCGAGCGACATTGCCGGCGCGATTGGCGTCGGCATGCCGACGGTATGGCTCGATCGTCGTCCCGATCTTAAACGCTCTTCGCCGTCTGAAGTTACTGAAATCGTATCAGGTGATTTACGCGAAACGACTAAGTGCGTCGACGCAATCTTGCGAGCACACGCTCGGCGATAATCGTGTTCATTGTGGTGCCGTTCGCCTCCAGCTTGTCCAGTGCGTTTGCCATCTGCACAACTTGCGTTGCGTCGAAGTTTCATTTCGATAGCACTAAGCCAAAGTGCCACACGGCGTCGGACTTTTGGGATTGCGCAAATGACCGGCACTCTACCTGAAGTCGGAGTTGGGCACTGCTACGCAGCGGTGGTGTACATTCCGTTGGTCCATCGAGATGTGGGGCCGATGACTGGTTTTGCCCCAGTATCATCCGCCAAGAGCACCTAACACGGTCAAGCTCGGCGTCTTGCTAAGTCGAGCCACGTCGGCATTGTGGACCGCATGTGGTCCTTAGCAGGAGCGCAGTGATTCGAACACTGTCGACCAAGACCAACTTGCGGTCGGTGCCCGGATTCTGGTTTCTCTCCCAGGAGAACACTCCGGTAATTGGCGCCCCGTCCAGTGACAGGGCGCGATTCGATTACGATCTCAGCTCAGCGTTCCAGTACGCCTCGCTGCGACAACGCAGGCACTGGTTTTCGAATCCGCGTACTAGCAATTCGCCGATGGCCGGTGCTTCGCCAACTAACCACGATGGTTGCGGCCTGGACCGCCTCTTTTTCGTGATCTTGAGTATCTCGATTCCAATTGAATTCGTTTCAGCGATGCCTCAAAGTAGCAACAACCGTCATGCTTAGCTTTTTAGACCTATTCGCGGCCGTCCACTAAAGCTCATCGAGTATAAAAGTAGCGGCGGGGTATTGCCTTCCAGATGAAGCTGTTTAACATCGCTGCCCCGATGTATGTCGACAACCATTGAATCTGTACTAAACAACAAGCAACTATGTCACTCAAAAATGTATTGGTTACTCTGTGCTTCGCGCTCGTAGCGACATTTTGCGTCACTGCTGAAAACCGCGCCGCCACAAATTCGTTCGACTTCGAAGTCGTCAATTGCGAGGCAACGCCACCAGAAACTGTGGCGGCACTTCCGATCGCACAGCTTGCCGCTGCCGCCACAAACCGATCGGAGGATGGCACTGCACGATCAAGAAGCGACCGTCCTCGACTCGCGATTCTGACCGATATTGGTGGTGATCCCGACGATCAGCAATCGATGATTCGGCTGATGGTCTATTCCAATGAGTTTGAGATCGAGGCGTTGATCGCTAGCGCCTCGGGCACGCCCGGCGAATTGAAGAAGGCGATTACGCGGCCCGACCTTATCCTTGAGATTGTAGAAGCTTACGGGAAAGTACGTCCGAATCTGCAGAAGCACGCACAAGGATGGCCCTCGGCGGAAGAGCTTCGGGAACGAGTAAAATCTGGAAACCCAAACCGAGGTCGCAAGTTCATCGGCAAAGACCACGACACCGAGGGCTCACGCGAACTCATTCGATTGGTCGATGCCGGAACAGCACAACGCCCACTGAATTTGGCGATTTGGGGAGGCCAAACCGATTTGGCTCAAGCACTGTTTCGCGTGAAGCATGAACGCGGCTCTGATGGTCTGGTGACGTTCAGTTCAAAACTACGCGTCTACGACATCGCCGATCAAGATGGAATTGCCACGTGGATGCGTGGTGAATTTCCGGGCTTGTATTACATCTTGAATAAAGCGCCAGACGGATTGGACAGACGAAGGGCGACATTTCGTGGAATGTATCTGACCGGCGACGAGTCACTGACAAGCCGCAAATGGATCGATAAGCATGTTCGTTCAAAGGGGCCGCTTGGGGCTTTGTATCCAACCAGAACTTGGACGGCCCCCAACAAACACGGTTGCCTGAAGGAAGGCGACACACCATCGTGGTTCTTCTTCCTGCCATCGGGTGGAAACGATCCCAATGATCCCACGAAGGAAGGCTGGGGAGGAAAGTTCGTTAAGTCGAAGGACGGCTGGTTCTGCGACGTAGAAGTCTCCGATGACTTCGACCCGAGGACTTCAGTCAGCAAGTTTCGTCCACAGTTTCAAGCTGACTTCGCGAAACGCATGCAGTGGTGCGTTGCCGATGCCGAACAAGTGAACGACCAGGACGACTAACGGAGACGGAGTCAACGATGCGGTGCCTATAGCTCAGCCATCGTTTTCATGAAATACTACACGCTTTTCGTGCTTCCACTGTACGTTGTCGAACTCCGAGTGATCACATGAAGCTTACTTCATACTGTCGCGTGTCCGTTGTTTCGGCGATCGTCATCATGGCCGTTGCAGCGCCGACAAAAGCTGCCGATGCGCCAAACTTCATTCTGATCATGTCAGACGATCAAAGCTGGGTTGGCTCGTCGGCTCAGATCATTCCCGACGATCCCCGAACTCGCAGCGACTATTTCAAGACTCCCAACATCGAACGACTTGCTCAGATGGGAATGCGGTTCACGCAGGGCTATTCGCCAGCCGCGTCCTGCTGTCCGACTCGGCGAGCAATTCAAACCGGGCAAACTCCTGCCCGTCATGAGTACCACAACGATCGAGACGGATGGACGGAAACCTATCGAACACAGCTCAACATTCCACGCATGTTGAAAGCCGCTGACGCTCGCTACGCGACGGCGCACTTCGGCAAGTGGGATCATCGGTATGACGAGATCACACCGGAAGCCCAGGGCTACGACGAATCCCACGGCTACACGAGCAACGCGACAGGTGGCTCGAAGAACACGGGAGGTCCCGCCGCGCAGAACGACCCCAAGCGGATTGACACGATTACAAGGGACGCCATGAATTTCATGGATCGCTGTCAGGCTGCCGAGCGACCGTTTTATTTGCAGATTTCGCACTACGCAGTACATCTCGACATCTTTTACAACCAAGCGACACTTGACCGGGTCAAACGCGAACAAGCACCTGGCAAGAAACACGCGATGCCCGAGTTCGCGGCGATGACTAGCGACCTCGACGATTCCGTCGGGCGCATACTTGACCATTTGAACGAACGCAATCTCCGGAAGAATACGTATCTGATCTTCATGTCCGACAACGGTGGACGAAACACGATACCAAACTCGCCTGAAACAAGAGTCCACCGGAACGCTCCGCTGCGCGACGGAAAACACTCGTTTTATGAAGGCGGCGTGCGAGTTCCGTTCTTTGTTCTGGGGCCAGGCGTTCAACCTGGATCGGTCTGCCACGTTCCTGTTACAGGGCTCGACCTGTTGCCAACGTTCGCGGACTTGGCGGGTTGTCCTGGACAACTCCCTGACAATATTGATGGCGGTTCTCTACGACGGCTGCTGCACAACGAAGGCCAGGGCAAAGTGGAGCGAAACAAGCCATTCTTGATCTTCCAAGAGGCCGCGAATCGAAGAGCGATCTCCGCAATTCGCCTCGGCGATTACAAACTCGTGAAGACATGGAAGAGTCGTCGCCTTGAACTCTTTGATCTGTCACGTGATCTTTCCGAAGTCGATGATTTGTCGTCAAAGAATCCCGAAAAGACCAACGAGCTTGAGTCGCTCTTAGTGGGATTCCTTGCTGAAGTCGGCGCAGCGACCAAAGGGAAGTGAACGACTTGAATCGCCGGTTCTGTCACTGCTCGTGTGTTCCCTGCTGGTCGTTCGCTTGCGGGCTACCGGTGCGCACAAAATCGCGGACACGTGCGGTATGTGGCTCGCCAGTGCGTGCGGCAGAGTTTGGGCCTTGATCTTATCTGGCTACGAGGCCGGCGATACACGCAAAACGGAATCAGGTTCGCCGGCGAAAGCATTGATCGACGAAGTGAACCGGACAGACTCTAAAGGCGGGACTACGAACGAGTTGGATCCAGTGTTTGCCTAAGACGTCCGGTGTCCACTGAGGATCGTTCAATTCGAGTCACGCAAACAAAAACGCCAAGCAATCCACTTGGCGTTTGAGTCATCTACAAGTTTTAAAAGACCTAGATTGCCGCTATCGACGACGTCGAGCTGCAAAGGCCAGCAGTCCGATTGTGAACAATGCGATCGACGATGGTTCTGGAACGACCATCAAACCGCCGGCTCGCTCACCACCTTCGTATCCACCGCCACCAAAGGCGGCAACAAAGTCGGCACTGTTGAACAGGCCATCGCCGTTCCAATCGCCTTCGCCCCAAGTCGCCGGTTGGCCAGTTTCGTATTTGGCCGTACCGAAGACGGCTACAAAGTCGCTACTATTGAATTGGCCATCGAAGTTCGAATCGCCAATATAAGTGTTTGTCAAATCAACGACCCAGTGAACGCGGTCCGCTAGATTGACTGCTCCATCACCGTTCAAATCGAATGCCGGATCGCCGGACGCCATCGCAGCAGCAAGCAAGTCCAGGTCAGCTGGATCGCGCTGACCGCTGTTGTCAAAGTCGCCTTCAACGCCGCCACCCAGGCAGTTTCTCCCTAACACCCACTCAAGAGAGCAATCGAACAACGCGATACCTGTTTCATTCAGCGAACCAAACCCAACATCCTCGACCGGGAAGTTAACACGTCGAGCTGGCGCGATGTGTCCTTCGCCCGCAGGGCCAAGTTCTCCACCCGCGTCGATCGCGGTCAGTACCAACGCACTGTCAACTTCTTCGCCATCGTGGTTAACGTAGACGGTACCGTCCTCAGCAAAGTCAGGGTCGATTTCGGCAATCAAAATCAGTCCAGGTGCAAGTTCGCCAAACTGTTGTGGCGTGCGGTTGAAGTCATCAAAGATTTCGTGGACGCCAGCGTCCAAGCCTGCGGTCAACGGATGACCAACGGCTGATTCTAAAATCTTGATAACCGTCGTTTCGCGGCCTTGGCCGTTTCGGCTGAATTCCGACATGCGGAAGTTGCCATCAGGATTGCCATGATCCCAGCGAACGAGTGCTTCTTCCCATTGAAGAATCGGCACGGCCAAGTCCTGGAACTTACCTCGAGCGTCACCTGACCCAAAGGTCGACGACAAGATAATCGCGTCGACATCTTCGCCGTCTGCAGTAGTCGATTCGTTAGCGGCCAAGTAGGTGACGTCATGGCCCAACTCTTCCAGGTGGTCAAACACGAAGGAGTCATCTCCTTGTGTCGGATCTGGCTGTCCACCAATAAACAGCAGTTTGTCGCCACGGGCAGTTGCCGCACATAGCGCGCATACAACAGCAATTTTCCAAACAGAAACTCGTTTCATCATCAGTACTCCCAAGACAATCTTGACGGTTAATCATGTTTATCTGGCCGCAAAAGCCGTGGAACATACATTAAACGAACATCTCGCGATTCACAAGGAAATGCAGGTAAATGTACAAAATTGCGAATGTGCAGAATTGGGGGGGCGAATCGCGAAATGAGAATCAGAATCGCTGCAGATCGACCTGTGTACGGAGCGGCTCGCAAAATGTAGCTTCGGTAATGGCTTCGGCGCAGGAGGATGCACTAGCAGAAAGAGTCACGCAGCTAGCCCGCTGCGGTGACGAGGCTGCAGGCTTGCTGTGGAGTTGTATACAATTGTGTTCAATAGCCCGCGTCGTCGGAACCGTAAACGACGATCAGACTGCTCATGTAACGCGGCTTGATGGAAGTGTTCGCCGAGCGCGTGAATCGCACACAGCGCCGGCCCCAAGCGGACGGCGGCAATAAAATGCCCAACGCATACTCGAAACAATCTGGACGACTATGGACCGAAGAATCCTGACTTTGTCGATTCTGTTGTTGGTCGCTGCCGGTCATGTCCGTGCGGCGGACCAGTCAGTGACCAAAGAAGCGACCGAACAAGAGATTGATCGCGCGGGCAGAGAATTCTTTGAAAAACACATCGCGCCCGTTCTCGCTGAGCACTGTTACAAGTGCCATTCTACGCAGTCGGTTAGGGTCCGCGCGGAATTATTGCTTGATTCCAGAGAAGGCGTGCTGCGAGGCGGCGAAGGAGGTTCGATTCTCGTTCCGGGTGAACCGGATGAGAGCCGTTTGATTCAAGCGATTCGGTGGACAGATGCTGACTTTCAAATGCCACCCGATAAGCAACTTGCGCCGGAGGAAATACAGCACTTTGAGCAATGGGTTTCGATGGGCGCGCCTGACCCGCGGGATGAACCGCTCATCACGAATCTCGAGCCGGAGACATTTAGTATTGAAGAGGCGAGGCGGCAGTTGTGGTCGCTCAGGCCCGTGGAACGACCGGATGTTCCCTCTGGATTCACCGATTCCGGTAATCCAATTGATGCGTTTATCGCCGCCGAGTATCAATCCAAAGGGTTGACGCCCGCTAAGCGAGCGGACAAATCTACATTGCTGCGGCGAGTTTATCTCGACCTGCTGGGCATTCCGCCGTCTCCCGAGCAGCAACGCGAGTTTCTTAACGACATGTCGGCGGACGCGTATGAGAAAGTCGTCGACAACTTACTAGACAATGAGCAGCACGGTGTGCGATACGCGCGTCATTGGCTCGATGTACTCCGTTACGCTGACGTTGATGAACGTATGATTGCGGCGAGAGGCATTTATCTGTGGCGAGATTGGATCATCAACGCGCTCAACGACGATGTGCCGTACGATCAGTTCATTCGCACTCAACTTACCGGTTATCGTTCGACGACGCGAACAAAAATGTCGGCAACTGGTTACCGCTCCAAGGCCGACATGCGTCCAGACGACCTGTTTGCGCTGGGCTTTCTGGCACGAGGAGCGGTAAGCCGAGACACCAACCAGAATGCGGAGCTGGCAATCAGCGCCGTCGAAACGGTGTCCACGGCACTAATGGGAATGACGATGTCTTGCGCGAAATGCCACGACCACGTGCATGACCCCATCACACGGCACGACTACTACGCGATGAAGGCGCTGTTTGATCCGCTTGTTCCGCGCAGGATCATGTTGGCGACAGCGGACGAACTATTCGCCAGCGGACGAGCGGCACAGGAAGCGGCCGATCGCCGAGCGCCCGTGGAAGCCAAAATCAATTCGCTCGTCGAGCCGTACAAAACGAAGCTCTACGACGATCGCGTGGCAATGCTGCCAACAGATGTGCGTGCGATCATCTTAAAGTCGGAACAGGATCGCACCGTCGCGGAACAAACAATCGCGGATGACTATTTCCCGATACTCCGAATCGACACACCCAAGATCTTAGAGTTGATGTCGGCCGACGACCGCCAAAAGTACGATGAACTGCAACAAGAGCTTGATCAGGTACGCGGATCCGGAGGCGGACGTGGCCGATTTTCGTTGGCCGATTTTTGGACGGTTGAAGTC
>JAGQPC010000528.1 GCA_020426925.1 Planctomycetales bacterium
TCCTTGGGGTCGTGTTTCGTGGTATTACTCGATGTTGCAAACGACGCGCTGATAACGACTGAGGGCCGGCGTGCCCTTGTCTTTCACTTCGAGAATGATATGAACCTTTTTGCCGGATTCTCTGGGGACCACGAAGCTTGCCTGTTGTGCATCAGCATCGTTGATGACGACATTCGATTCCGCAGAGTCGGCCTCCTCGTGCTGCCACCATCGATACGTCAAAGCGTCGCCATCGGGGTCACCGGTCCCCTTCGCGTCCAACGAAACACGGTCTCCGGGACGCACTTGCAAGTTCACGCCATGGGATAACTTGACGAGTGGCGGGTGGTTGGCTTGATCGTAAGGCTTCACGCACCAGTCGGCTCGCGATGCAAAATCGTGCTGTATCGCGTCAACCCAGCGCCACATCGGCTTCAAATACGTGGCGAGTTCCTCATCGTTGTCGATGCCTTTCCGCATCCGACTTCGGCCCCACGCGTTCGACGTGTACCATCGGCCTGCGGGATACTCGTAGCCGGTTTCCAACACCGGATCGAGCCACGTGTTTTCACGAACTCGCACGTAGCGGCCACCCCAACCGCCCCAGTCGGGAGACTCTGTGCTTCGCAGCCCCGTTGGGATCGTGTGCATGAACGCTGGCGAATCGCCCTCGGACCGGAAACGACCGTCGTCATGTGCCTTGTACAGCGAACAGAGCGGTCCATGATTCTGTAGTATGTTGCGGTTCATCCAGTCGCGGCGTAAGACTGAGTGAGTCTGCTTGGGGAGTATCTTCTCCCAGTGATAGGCAAACGCGACGAACTGATCGGAGACAATCGTGGGAATGCTGTATTTTCCCCAACTCGGACGGATGTATTTTTGGTACGTGTCGTCCTGCTCCCAGATGAAGAAGAAACGCAGCTTCTTCGCCACCGTGGCCATCTTATCGAGGTGTTTCTCCTCGATCGTTTTTAGCGCCCGAGCGATGGTGTTTGGTCCGCCCCACGCCTGCAACCAGATGGGGCGGTCGTCGGATTCGTCCAGCAATACCTTGACAATCAAACGCGAGCCGTCGGTCTCCGATTCCGTATCTCCCTCCGACTTGACGTTTCCCAATGCAGTGCGTGACTTGAGATATTCCGGAGTCGGAAACTTTGTGTCGTGCTTGACCAGATTCGGAAAAACCTGCTCATAGGCACCCAAATAGGGCTCGGTCCAATCGTCACCTGCCCACTTGTGGCCTTGCCAATGATACTGCGAGCTTGATGTAACGATCGCTTCGATATCCCATTCGTTGGCATACAACAGGAATCGCACCATCGAGCACTCATCATCAATCTCGCCGTCACTGGTTACGATCACCCTCGTCCGAGTATTCGTTGCTGCAGGCTGTGAGCAGCGAAGCATGCGTTTCCCGAAATCACCCAGGAACTCCTCACGCCATCGACTGACAGTTTTTGCGCCGCTGTGCGATCCTTCCGCAGTGTCTGGCGACAGGTCATCCGTCCACCAATGGGGCAGCTTGTGGGAGGGCGACTTTGCCACTTCCGGAGATGGGATGTATGCGGTGATAGTACCGGTCTTACCATCGAGCGAAGGCACATTGCCCGCGATTTTGAAGTCGTATCGCTTCGCAGCCTTTGGGCAGAATCGAAAACGCACGGTGCCATCGCCCTCGAAATGGCCAACGAGTTCTTGGTTCTCGACCTTGAGAACCGCCTCGGGATTCTCAGGGAGCCTTTTCACTGGCAACATTAGTTCAAGGATGCCGAATGCTTCGATGCGATCCGCTTTTACGGGCATGCGATCGAGCAACAAGTAAGGTCGCTCCCACGCTCGAACGTAACTGCCACCCCAGCCCGGTTGCGTCGGATCGTTGGGCTTTCCCTTCAAGAGCCAACCAACCGACGGAGTATCCCCCATCTTTACGTCGGCCTTCTGCTCAACAAAGAAGTCTCCGAGTGCACCTTTTCCTTTCACGTGCTTGGCGACGAACCGCTGGTTGCCCCAGTCGCCCGACTGATTTCCGCCCGTAAACCAGCCTCGATACGCTGCATTGGATTCGATGATCCACAGCTTGGGATGGTTCTCGACAATATATTGATACACATCCGGCGCCCACTTCTTGTTCGGCCCGCCAATCCAATACACGCGTAGTTTTGAGAGGATATCTGGTGCGTCATGCAAGGCCTGAGCTAAGTCTTCGATGCCTCCCCAGACCAAGACGTGGAGCGGCCGCGGGTCGTCGCGCCGAGCACATTCGACTAGCCACTTTGAGCCTTCGGTCGCTTTCCTAATTCCTGTGTACGGAGCCCGATCCGTTTCGCCCTGTTTTGTTATGGCTCGCAACGTATCCGGCGTCGGGTACTTGTCTGAATGCGTCTTCAGGTTGGGGAAGTCTTTTTCATAACAGTCGATCACATCGAGGATGGCTTGCGTTCGGCCGTCACCGAAGGGGGACGAGATTAAGCCTTCGATGTCCAGCACGTCAGCGTAGACCAACAGATGCACCATCGATTGAAAGTCATCGGGATCGGTGCCGCCAATGTCCGTCGACACGATGACCCGGTGTCTCGCTCCGTAAGCTGTGGGGACCGACGCACGGGCAACCTTCGCTGCGTGCTTTTCTCGCCAGCGTGGATAGTCTATCTCCAGCAGTGATGATCCCCAACTTCCGTGATACGAATAGCCACTGCGGCGTTCGTAGCTGATCTCGCTGTAGTCGTAACGGAACTTGGAATCGCGATCGAGGTACAGCGGCCGGTTGGTCTTTAGCTCATAGAAGCGAGCCCACAGTGAGTCGGCCTCCGGATCCGCAACCAACTTTCTCTCGCTACGACCATCGTCATTCTTCACTCGTTCCTGTCGCCAGCCTCTCATTTCTACTGAGCGAACCCATTCGACGGCACCTTCAATCGCTGCCACGATTTCATCCGTCGGCTCTTCTATCTCCATTAGGAAGCGGATGATGCCGACGGACTCACCGCCGGAGAGCGAAGGTGGCTCGTAAGCTCGCGCCCACGTTGGCTCAAGCGTTTTTGCGTCGTGCTGTGCGCACCATGCGGTGAGCTTTCCATTCTGCCGAATCTGTGTTTTCAGGATGCACTCGACACCAAGCTGAAACGCTTTGTCTGCCTTGGCTCTTCGTTCCGCATCGACGAAATCGTACGGAGCGTCGCCTTTCGCCACGTCGCGAACCACTTCCATCACACGAATCATCGCTCCGTCGTTGTAAGTGATCTGCGAGTAGTAGCCTTTTCGAAGCGGCCAAAACTGAGGCCAACCTCCATTGGGATACTGGGCGGCCAGCATGTAATCGAGCCCGCGCAGAAACGACTCCTCGTATTTGGCTTCGCCCGTTGCGTGGGTGATACGCGCCAGGAACTTCATCGGCACGGTTGTCGCATCGTTGTCGAAGCTGTTCGCGCGACCGCGATCCGGTGGCGGAATGTCGTTAAGCGATTTCGGCGGCTTGGCAAGGTTTGTGCTCTTCGGCCAACCACCTTGCGGAGATTGATACTGAATCACACTGTCGGCGATCGCCTTGGCTTCATCTGAACGAAACCAGTCGTCGTTCTTTTTGAGCAGACTATCGCTGAAGCGGACCTGGGCGCCGGCGGTCTTGGCGGCAAACAACACAACGGACGCCACCAACAGAACCGGAATAAGTCGGTTGAGTACTTTGTTCATAGGTTTCGCCTTGTTTTGTCACGTTGTCGATCGGACTTAGTCGTCTGCGCCTGAGGTTGCGTAAGCTTGATATGCTTTTGCAATACCAGCCGCCTTCTCGTCGCCTTCGTGGAAAACAATGCGATGTCGCAGACGTACGCTTTCCTCAGTCTTCAAAGTAAAAGTGCCCGAAGCCTCGGTCGCATCCAAACTCTGGGGACCAAATGCGTTCGCAGTGAACAGCCCGTAGTCCCGAACGTGCCACCGAGTCGGATGACGAAAGCTTGAAGGATGGTTCAGGAACGCAATCCCCACGTGTTCGCCCTCAACCGGCCCGTGGTAGTCCACCCAAGCGGCGCTCTTTGACCATGTATCACCGTCACGATCGCCGACGCTGTTGACGATGTGTCCCTTGCCGCCCTTGAGTGACATGGATGTTGGAATGCGAACGTTCAGTCCGGCGTCTTTCTTGTCCTGCAATTCGACGTCCCCATATGCGCCGTGCAAAGTAATGTCGAAGTCGAGAACCAGCTTGCCATCGGACAAGCGAAAGATCATCGAACGCTGGTCTGCCATCAATTGCTTGCCACACGAATCGAGGTAGTCGTTGTTCGAACGAATTACAGCCCGTTCTTCATTCGCCGAGATTTCCGTGAAGGACGTGTGGGCAATTGTTCCCAGACTGGCGAGGAATTCCCGCTTCTTGTCACCTTTGTAGGTTTTCGATGCCTCTTCCAACCAGTGATCGGTACCCGCGACGCCTTGGTGGGCAAACCAAACTCCGCGGTGATGCGGATGATCGTGCTGCTCACCATCAACGGTCTTCATTGGAAATGCACGTGTCATCGACTTGCCGGTTGGCCCGATCACCGGCCAGAAATACGGCTTCCGCGCCTTTTCGTCACGAAAGTGATACCGCGCGAGAAGTTCTCCATCGTGTTCGATCGTGACTTGCTCGGCCTCGCAGGAAATCGAGAATCCTTCCCTAGGATTTCCCAACGAAACCGCGCCAAGGCGTTGATCTTCGACTTCGACGACCACACGTTGATAACGGGCAAGGGGCGGCGAGCCTGAGTCGGTTACTTCGCAGATGACATGAATGGTCTGCGCTTGTTTCGCGTCATCGGGAACAACGAAAGAAGCGGCGTTCTTTTCAGCATTCGCTATTTCGACTTTGCCAGCGTACGTGTCCGCCTCGTGGTATTGCCACCAGCGATAGTGAAGTTGGTCGCCATCCGGATCGCTCCCCTCGGCGTTCAGCTTAACGCGCTCACCGGGCTTCGCATTGAGGTCTACGCCATGCCCGAGCTTCACCAGCGGCGGATGATTTGCCGCTTCATACGACTTCACACACCAATCGGCACGTGCAGCGAAATCGTTCTGCAACGCAGCTGACCAGCGCCACATCGGTTTGAAGTACTCTCGACGTTGTTCGGGTGTAGATTTCGAATTGACGCGAAGGCTGGTGCGTCCCCAACCGTTGCTGCCGTACCATCGCCCCTTGGGATATTCGTAGCCTTTCACGGGTACGGGATCGAGCCACGTGTTTTCGCGGACACGCACATAGCGCCCGCCCCAGCCGCCCCAGTCAGGCGATTCCATATTCCGCAATCCGTTTACAATCGTATGCAAGAACGCGGGCGAATCGCCTTCGGATCGAAAGTCTCCGACGTAGTATTCAAGGCCGTCTTTCTCATTGTCATTGTCGTGCGATGCATAGATCGAACAGAGTGGACCGTGGTTCTCAAGGATGTTTTCCTTCATCCAAGCCGCGTCGAAGTACTTGTGAAGCTCTCTCGGTTGGGCTCGCTTCCAGCGGTACGCGATCGCTTCGAACTGATCCGAAATGATCGTGAGGATGTTGTACTTGCCCCAGACCGGGCGAATGTATTCTTGGTACGTCTTGTCCTGCTCCCAGATCGCAAAGATGCGACATTTCTTTGCGACTTCGGCCATGCGTTCCGGGTGTTCTTCTTCGATCGTCTTTAGCGCGCGGGCGATCGTGTTCGTTCCGCCCCAAGCTTGCAGCCATACCGGTCGATCGTCGGTTTTGTCGAGAAGGACTTTCACGATCAGGTTCGATCCTGCCGTGGGCTCGGCCATGTCGCCTTCCGACTTTACGTTGCCGAGAAGCGTGCGGTCGCGAAGATACTTTGGCGTCGGATACGCGGGATCGTGCTTTACCAAGTTGGGATAGACTTTCGCATACGCCGCCAAGTCCGGATCGATCCAGTCGTCGCCAGCCCACCTGTGTCCGTGCGCATGGTATTGAGAACTTGAAGAGATGATCCCCTCGACATCGCACTCATTCGTGTACAGCATGAAGCGAATCATCGAGCACTGATCGTCGATCTCTCCGTCGCTGGTGACGATGATGCGTGGTTTTTCGACCGCAAATGTCTGGACGGCCATCCCGCAAACCAAGCAGAGCAACAATAGGAATCTATTCATCGTTTCCTCTCTTCTATTTTTTGACGTCGACGATCACGCGGCGGTACCGCGTCAATCGAGGTGTTCCGTGGTCTTTCACTTCCAAGATGAAGTGCATCGTCCCTTCGCCCGGTGGCATCACACGACTCGTGGGTACTTGGAACGATGCTTTCGCTTGATCAAAGTTCTTAATCGTCACTGGTAAGTGCGTCCTTGCCGAAGACACTGTGAACGTGCCGGGCTCTGGATAGTAGAACCAGTTATAGGAAAGCGCATCACCGTCGGGATCACTGGAACCTTCCGCACTTAGCCGAATAACATCACCCTTCTTGGCCGTTAGTCGGTCGGAGTGCCCAAGCTTCGCCACAGGTGGATGGTTAGCGTCTTTGTACGACTTAATCGTCCAGTCCATACGGGCGGAGAAGTCGTTCTGGTATGCTTCGCGCCAACGCCAAATCGTCGCGTGATTGGTGTCGTACCAATGCCCGTCTTTCCCGATGACTTCGTCGTCAGCGTCCGACCAAAAAGGTCGTGTCTCTTTTTGCAAGAACCACTTTTGCATCCGAGGCGTGTAGAACTCGTAGCGGCCACCCCAGCCGCCCCAGT
>JAGQPC010000529.1 GCA_020426925.1 Planctomycetales bacterium
ATCAAATTGAACGGAGTCGGTGCGTTGCGTGCTACCGTAATCAATCCGTGTACGACGGAAGCTGACATCGATGACGTGTTGCAAGTAGTTCGCGAAGTCGGCGACGAGATCCTCTTGTCGTAACCGTCCGGAATAACAAACCACAAAATGCTCACAATGATCGCCGACGAGGGCGGATATAGTCGTCGCGATTAAACTGTCTGCCGCGGCCAGGTTGCCAAACGGTTTCGTCGGTGTCGCCGTAAAACTCGCGTGTCTGCTGAAATCGCAGCTTGAGCTTTTCGAGAGTTTCTTGATGCTCAGATAGCTCGGCGAGATTTCGCATTTCGGTCGGATCGTTGTTGAGATCAAACAACTCCCAACGATGCGCCTTTTCTTGCTCGTTTCGCGGCTGATCGTAGAACAACAATTTGTGCTGCTTCGTCCGAATGGCACTGTGAGCAGCAACGCCATGGCCCCGGTCAACATAGCGATAGTAAAGAATGTCACGCCAATTTTGCGGTGCGACTCCACCGCTGGTCAACAATGGCATCAAACTGACACCGTGGACATTCCAATCCGGTGTGAGTCCCGCTGCAGCTAGCAACGTTGGCGCGTAATCGATGTTTTGCACCATGGCGTCGCAGCGAGTGTTCGGCTTTACCTTTCCAGGCCAGCGAACAATGAACGGCATTCGCATCGATTCCTCGTACGCCCAACGCTTATCAAACCAGCCGTGCTCGCCCAAATAAAAACCTTGGTCGGCAGCATAGACGACGATTGTGCTCTTCGTCAGTTCAAGCTCGTCTAATCGATCGAGTACGCGACCGACATTGCGGTCGACGCCGGCTACGCATCGCAAGTAGTTCTTCATGTATCGCTGGTATTTCCACCGCACAAGATCCTTGCCCGTGGGATTCTGCCTTTGAAATGCGGCGTTTTCAACTTCAAACGCTTTGACATACTCCGATCGCTGGTCGGGGGTCATTCGATTGATAACTCGTAAATCCTCTTCGGTTTGAAATACCATCAAATCGGATGCAAGCTGCATATGCTCGCCGATCCCCATTTTGTGTGACGCGGCAGCAACTCGCCCTTCGTAGTCGTCGAAGAGACTCGGAGGTTCAGGAAAAGTGATATCGCGATAAAGCTTTAGGTCCTGCAGGCTGGGCTTCCAATTGCGATGTGGTGCTTTGTGCTGCACCATCAAGACGAATGGTTTTGATTTGTCGCGACGATCCAGCCAGGCCAAAGCTAAGTCAGTGATGACATCGGTCGAGTGTCCTTCGATTTTTCGACCGCCGTTTGGACCAAAAAGTTCGGGGTTGTAGTAGTTGCCCTGGCCGCTGAACACTTCCCAAGCGTCAAATCCACTGGGCTTCGTTTTCATATGCCACTTGCCAAAGACTGCTGTCGTGTACCCGTTCTCATGAAGCTGTTTGGGCCACGAGGGACCGTTCGGATCGAGAGCTCCTCCTAGATTCACAATTCCGTTTTGCTTGGCGTGACTGTGAAGCCCCGTCATCACCGTTCCTCGAGACGGAGTGCAAATACTGTTTCCGCAAAAGCTGTTCGTAAAAAGCATTCCTTCGCGAGCAATCCGATCGATGTTGGGCGTCGGTGGAAGATCGAGTCCATACTCGTATGCCGAGATCGCTTGCGTGGTCAAGTCGTCGCTGAATAGAAACACGATACTCGGTCGTTCCGCAGCGCAAACAGCGGAGCCGGTTAACACAAAAACTAAACGCACGATTCTTATGAGGCGGCTACAGCGCATAGCAGAACTTTTCTGTAGTGGTAAGGAACGCGAAACTATTGAATTGGGGTACAGCCGCCCCACGATTAATCTAGTTTGATTGCGCGACATCGTTCCTTGGAACGACTCGCAACAAAATCGGGTAGCTTGTTGGGTTGTTCGCCACGCCAGCTTCCATGAACACCCAACGCTCGGTCGGTTTCACCCACGGTTCGGCCGTTATGAAGATTGTCCGTTCGTTTTGCCCTTCCGGAATGAGCACTCCGTTGAGCCCAATATTATCAACGTAAATTCCGTGCGGCGAATTGATCAACGCTTCTTCGCTGCCAAACGCAACTCGGTCGGAATGGTCATGGCGAACGATCTTCAATTGAGCGGTTACGGTTGTACCGGGGATTACTTCGAGCACTCCCGGAGAACCATCCTCCGATGCAATCGACACGGTGACCTTGGGCTTTTCTCCCAATTCTATCTTGCCGAGAGTCCCTACACGCTTGGTGACCTCTTCACCATTGATCGAGGCGATGGCGGTGATCACTGATGCTTTCGCCGCTTCTTCAGATGGTTGCTGCGCGTTTTCAGTTGCAGTAAGGACGGCCCACGCACGCAAGTGCTCCTGTTCAAATGTAACCGGTCCAGAAACGGCAAATCCCTCTGGAAGGTTCTCGATGTTCACTGTCACTTCGCCTGTAAATCCGTCAAAGCGTTTCAGCTTTAAATCGATTGTCTTGCCAGTACCCGGTGACACCTTTGGGTTTTGTGTTCCGACGGAAAGTTCAAAGTCTGGTTTTGGGACGCGTGCGACCAACGAATACTTGTATTCGTCGCCAAAGAAACCGCGAACGTCTCTTGCCGCGACAATGTAACGGCCACTCTTGGGCGCGGTGAAGGTTAGTCGCGAGTTGCTGCCGTCGCTACGGTCACTCGCGTCGTCATTTTCAAAGTAGATTGGAAATACGGGCAAGCCGTTTGGCGTAATCATCTCGTTCGGTGTCCTAGGTTCGACGATGTAGCACGCTGCTCCAAGTGCATGAGCGATCGGCGTCGTGTCGAAGTAACCGAACCGCTGGCCGAAGTTTGGGTAGACGTTGAAACCAGAGTCGGGACCGCGAGGGTAGTGGTAGAGCTTGACGACTTCGCCAGCCGAATAAAGGTATTGGTTCAATTGCATTTCGCGCCAGTTATGCAAACGAAAGTCACCCGTCGTGTTGGAATCCTTGCCACGAAACGTAAAGTAAGAATCACGGACAGCCTGCAATCGAGTCCGCAGCACGGGTTGGCCATCTTCGTGAAGTATCGCCACGTGCGCATCGACAGGTGATTTGTCGGCTGCTTTAACTTCAAAAATCCACGTGTCGCCCGCGTTTGCAGTAAAGCGATACAGATCAACATCAGGCTTGTCGCCGTTGAATGTACCAGTGACGGTCGCGGGAAGTTCAATGTCCTGCGGCGTTGAGACATCGCCATTGGGTTCTAGATCCGAAAATGAATTCAACTCGGCGTGCAGAGGCTGGGTTTTCGAACGCGTTGCACTGTTCGCGAGTGAATCGGCGTCATCCATCGTTTTCGAATCAGACCACTCCATCGTTTCGATCGAACCATCCATGCGACCAAGTGTCACCAAATTGTGATTACCATGAACTGCAATAGCCTGAACACTATCCGGCTGATGAGGAAAGGACGCAATTTCGGTCAACGATTCGGCATTCCAGACTTTCACGGTTCCATCGGATGAAGTCGTGACCGCCGTCTTCCCGTCGCGCGACAAGCGAATGATTTCAACCGATTGTTCGTGGCCAAAACGTGCGATCTCGATCGGATTAATCTTTGGACCGTCGACAGAAATCAATTCCCACTTGCGAATTCGATTGTCCTCACCGCAGGCATAAACATATTTTCCATCAGGACCAATCGCGACAGAGTACTGTTCTTTGAGCGGTTGACTGAGCGTATCAAAACGCTCGCCAGTAGCGACGTCCCAAATCTTGATGGTCGCGTCCGCGCTGGCACTGGCCAAGATCTTGCTATCCGGCGTGAAGGCGAGGTCGAAAATAGCGCCGTTGTGCCCCGCGATTGTGCGAATCTGTTCCCCAGTCTCGCGGCTCCAAAGAATGATGTCGCGGGCGTAGCCAGCCGTCGCGATCAATTTTCCATCGGGACTTGGGACTGCGGAGTAGATTATGTCACGATGTCCGTCGATGCGACGCACTACTTCGCGTGAAGGTAAATGCCATTCGACAACTTCACCGCGCAATCCTGTAATGCCGGATGCCACGATGAGCGATTCGTTGTCGACAAACGCAAGAGAGTTAATCTTGCCTGCATGACCTTCTAGTTTTGCGGTCACGGATTGTGTTCGCGCGTCGGTCAACTCGATGATACCGAAACGAGCAACGGCGAGCGTCATTTCGTCGGGCGAAAGGGCGACTGCGGTTATGGGTCTTGCTAGCGTCGAAGGCGAGATCTTCGGTGTTACTAGATTGCGAGCAGGCGATTCAGCCCGTGGTCCAGTCGCGCCCTCGAGAATCCACTGCTTCAGTGTCGCAATGTCGCCTGCCGTCGGCGCGGGTTCGTCGTCGGGGGGCATCTTTGGCTTATCTTGTCCAGTGAGTAGTCGAATCATCCGGCTGGCTTGCACATCGCGTGCGACAAGAACCGGACCATGCTCATTGCCGTTTTGCAAGGCAGCATAGGTTTCCAGCGACAGTTCTCCCTCTGGATCATCATCGCTGTGACAGCCCACGCAGTACTTTACAAGAATCGGAGCGACGTCGCGCTCGTAGGAAACGTCTGCACGCGCGTTTGCAGCCAACTGAAGTGCCGCGACGAAACAAAGCAGTGTGATGTGTCTACTCATACATTGATACCTAGCCCTTAGCGACGATCTAGTAGTCTGTGTCAGCTGAATCCACGGCGATCGCATTAAACGTTGG
>JAGQPC010000530.1 GCA_020426925.1 Planctomycetales bacterium
AGCTCTATTCATAGCAAAGGAAACCACGGATATGGAGGAATCTGGGGGGGATCTTACGTGAGTTTTCACCACAACCTGTTAGCTCACCATACCAGCCGAAACCCTCGTTTTAATGGCGCCCGGTTTGAAGGGAACTGGGATGAACATGTTGATTATCGCAACAACGTGATTTACAACTGGGGTTACGAAAGTTGTTACGGTGCGGAAGCGAATCAAAAGGGTGACCGCCGGAAGCCTCCGATCAAGCACTCGACGATCAACATGGTCGCCAACTATTACAAGTCCGGCCCGGCCACACGCGATGGCGTGGAGGCAAGAATTGCCAAGCCATCCTCACGTGGTGACGGAGACGAAGGAAGCTGGCATGTGTCGGAGAACTTTGTCGAAGGTTCAGTGGATGTCACGAAGGACAACTGGCACGGGATCGCCGGCGACAGTTTTAAGCGGCTAAACGAACCGTGGGAGGCAATGCCGATCGATCAACAGTCGTCTGAGGAAGCTTATGAAGCGGTCCTTGCTCACGCCGGTTGTTCGCTTCCCAATCGCGATTCGATTGACGCCCGCATCATCGAGGAAGTCCGAACCGGAACCGCGAAGTTCGGCAACAACGGCATCATCACGACCCCCAAAGATGTCGGTGGTTGGCCGCAATTGGAGTCCGAACCGCCACCAGCGGATGCTGACGAGGACGGCATGCCCGACGAGTGGGAGCAAGCTCATGGGCTCAATCCCAACGACGCGGCTGATGGTACCAAGGACCGCGACGGTGATGGCTACACGAACGTCGAGGAATACATCAACAGTATTGTGACTTCTGGCTTATCGAAGAACCAACCAGAGTAATCCAATGAAAAACACTCTCCCCCTCATCCTGATCTTCGCGTGCCTCACGGCTTCCGCTGCGGAAAGGCCGCGCATCTTCGTGCTCACCGATATCGAAAACGAACCGGATGACGCCATGTCGATGGTTCGCTTCTTGACGTATGCGAACCACTACGACGTCGAAGGCCTGGCTGCGACGACGTCTCTGCATCAGCAACGACGAGTCGCTCCGCAACGGATTCGCAGGATTGTTCACGCGTACGGGCAAGTGCGCGACAATCTTGAAAAACACGAGCAGGGTTATCCGACGGAGGAGTTTCTGCTGCAGCGTGTCACGGAAGGAATTCCTGTCTATGGAATGAACGGCGTCGGAGAAGGCAAGGACTCGCCAGCTTCTGACTCCCTGATTGCGGCGGTTGACAAAGACGATCCTCGGCCAATGTGGGTTACAGTTTGGGGCGGGCCCAGCGTGTTGGCTCAGTCGCTCTGGAAGGTTCGAAAAACTCGTACGGCCGAAGAACTTGCAAAGTTCGTCGCGAAGCTTCGTGTCTACACGATTTCTGATCAAGACGACAGCGGCCCGTGGATTCGTGAGCAATTCCCCGATCTGTTTTATGTGGCGAGTCCAGGCTTTCATCCTGGCGGTGCGTACCACCACGCGACTTGGAGCGGGATCAGCGGCGACTACTTTCACGGTCGGTTCTCCGGAGCCGATTTTAGTCTCGTGACAAACGAGTGGCTTGACAAAAACATCCGGCAAAAGGGACCGCTCGGCAAAGAGTATCCACATTGGGAGTTTTTGATGGAGGGTGACACACCATCGTTTTTCAATCTGATCAACAACGGACTCAGCGATCCAGAGCATCCAGACTGGGGCGGTTGGGGAGGCCGCTACGAACTGTACACTCCTCGCAAACAAAAGTGGCATTTGCAAAAGGAGACACGGCCGTTCTGGGCGTGCGCCGACGACGAAGTGCTCGGCATCGATAATCGCTGGCACACTGACAACCACGCAACGATCTGGCGATGGCGTGAAGCATTTCAAAACGATTTCGCCGCGAGAATGGATTGGACGATCAAGCCTTATGAAGAAGCAAACCATCCACCTGTTCCGAAACTCGATCATGCTGATCGCTTGACCGCAAAACTAGGTGACGAAGTGCAATTGAGTGCCGCTGGCTCGACCGATCCGGATGGAGACGCGTTGTCGTACCATTGGTTCTACTACTGCGAAGCCGGCACGCTGCTGACTTCGACAGGAACAACTGGCCAACCAGTCGCGGTCAAAAACTTTGACCAAGAAAAAGCGTCATTCGTTGTTCCAGCGAGTCGCCTAATGCCTCCGGGCGACGGCACGATGCACATCATTCTCGCCGTGACCGACCACGGAACGCCTCGACTGACGAGATACCGAAGGGTGATCGTCGACGTGAAAAAATGAACTCCGTAGTGATGCCTAACGTAAAACTCGCATGGTTTATTTCGCCGCCACAACGCTGATTCTGACCTTGGCGGTATTCATTCGCTCTGTTGCAGGCATTCGGTCGATCGTCAAGTTGACGAATGTTCCGGCCGATGAGATTGATCAGGGTGACCTGCCGACAGTTTCAATTGTCGTCGCCGCTCGGAACGAACAGAAAAACATCGAACCGGCTTTGCGGTCTCTGTTGTCGATCGATTATCCGAATTTGCAGCTGATCGTTGTCAACGATCGTTCGACCGATTCGACGGGTGAGATACTCGACTCGCTGGCGCGCGATGCTGCTGAGCTGATGATCATCCACATTGCGGCTCTTCCCACTGGTTGGCTCGGCAAAAATCACGCACTGCACGTCGGGGCGGCAGCTGCCACTGGTGAATACATTTTGTTCACTGACGCAGACATCATTTTTGACCCATCGACACTTCGGCGAGCCATCTGCTACGCGAAGTGCCACGACCTAAGTCATCTGACAGCGACGCCTCAAACCGTCATGCCGGGGCTCATGCTGAGTTCGTTTGCGACCAGCTTCATGATTTGCTTCTTGTCGATCTTCCCGCCGTGGCAGGCGAGAAACTCGAAAAGCAAAGTTGCTGTTGGCATAGGCGCATTTAACTTAGTCCGACGCGACGTCTATCTGAATGTAGGGGGGCACGAGCCGATTCGAATGCGTCCCGATGATGACGTGAAGCTCGGCAAGCTGATAAAACAATCCGGCTACTCGCAAGATGTGGTGAACGGCACGGGGGTCATTCGAGTGCCGTGGTACGAGACTGTTCGCGACGCGATCGTGGGACTTGAGAAGAATACGTTCGCTGGAGTCGACTACAGTATTCTCAGGACGGTGGCCGGAACACTGTTTATGCTTGCCCTGTACGTTTGGCCGTTCAGTGCCGTGTTCTGCACAACAGGCATTGTCTGGTGGCTGGGTGTTGCACAGATTGCTGTCTTGTTAACTCTTTCGGCGTGGGCAGCACGCGTAATCGGTGTGCCAGTTCGAAGTTGCGTTTTGTTTCCGCTGAGTTCGTGCCTGATCATCTTCATCGGTTGGCGAACGATGATCCTGACATTTCGAAACGACGGAATATCTTGGCGAGGCACGCACTATCCGCTTGCCGATTTGAAAGCGAACCAGATCTAGCAGTGGAAAATTCTCGACGCCGCACCTACTGTACTTCCGAATACGCAGGTATTGTTGTTGGTCGGCCGATCGAATAGTACGAAAATCCCGCGTCTGCCATGTCTGCTGGCTTGTACAGATTTCGTCCATCGAAAACGACGGGCGACTTCATCCGCGTGATCATTTCGCTGAAATCAGGAGTTCGATAAACGCTCCATTCGGTGGCAATTGCCAGAGCATCGGCTTGGTTCAATGCCTCCATTGGCTCTTGAGTGTACGCGATGCGGTCTCCACAAATCGCGCGGACGTTCTCGATCGCTTCGGGGTCGTGCACACAAACTTCAGCTTTTAATTCAAGCAGCCGATCGATCAGAACGAGTGCCGGCGCTTCGCGAATGTCATCGGTTCGGGGTTTAAACGCGAGTCCCCAAATAGCGATCTTTTTGCCGCTTAAGTCGGAGCCAAAGTGTTGTTCGATTTTGTTTTGGAGCACAAGTTTCTGTTGCTCGTTCACCCAGTCGACAGCTTCGAGCAGCCTTGGTTCCATTCCGGTTTCTTCGAACGTACTGGCGAGTGCACGAACGTCCTTGGGGAAGCAGCTTCCGCCGTAGCCGGGGCCGGCGTAGAGGAACTTGGGGCCGATGCGGTCGTCGCTGCCCACGCCGAAACGCACGGAGTGAATGTCCGCGCCGACGCGCTCGCAGAGGAGGGCGACCTCGTTCATGAACGAGATGCGCATCGCGAGCATGGTGTTGCTCACGTACTTCGTGAGCTCGGCGCTCGCGGGGTCCA
>JAGQPC010000531.1 GCA_020426925.1 Planctomycetales bacterium
CCGGTCGGATTCAAGAACGGCACCGGAGGTGGCGTGCAAATCGCAGTCGACGCGATAGGAGCTGCACGACGCCCGCATCACTTTCTGTCGGTCACGAAAGATGGCACGTCGGCGATATTTGCCACAACCGGCAACGAGGATTGCCATCTCATCCTGCGTGGAGGAACACCGCACACGAACTACGACGCAGCCAGCATCGACATGGCATCCGAGCTGCTGGAAAAAGCAGGAATCGAGCCACGCATCATGATCGATTGTAGCCACGCCAACAGTCGCAAAATCTACAAGCGACAACGATACGTTTGCCGCGACATCTGTAGTCAGCTAAGCGATGGTGACATGCGCATCATGGGAGTGATGATTGAAAGCAATCTTGTTGAAGGCAATCAAAAACTAACATCGCCGGACAAACTCGTCCGCGGTCAAAGCATCACCGACTCATGCATCGGCTGGGAGCAAACCGAAGAGATCCTAGGCGAACTGAATACCGCCGTACTCGCCCGCCGCGCGTAAGCGGTGCCAAAGGCAGAAGTGGCGTTGCTCAATTCCGTGTGACCCACAGCCAAAGGCGCAGGCTCGGCACGTAATTACCTGCACCTTTGTTTGGTTGCTGGTCAAACGGGCGACTTACTTTCGCTGGTTGACATGGCAACGATATCAACGGAAGTGCAATACTAGCCCTGACAGCAGGATCACTATTCCGACTGGTCCCGTCGCCAGCTTAATAGCGAAACGCACTTTGCTGTCCACTGGCAATCTGTCAACGGTCATGTCTGCGAACATAACCCACAGCACGCAAGCCAATACTGCCGCCCACAAAAACACTTTTACTCTTCCGCTCGCCCCAGGTTGAACTTCTTGCCGCTCGACACGTTGCTACGTTCGGACATCGTCGTTTTGGAACACTGCTTACTTTTTACTTTCGCAGGCGTTCATTAAGCTTCCTTGTCGCCGTCGTTGCAAGCGGGTGTGCTGACGGTGTAAGCGAGCCAATTTGGAACCGTATGCGTGCGATCGTGAAATACGTACCTATCCGGCACTGTACAGAATTGCAGGAGAAAACACGACACGAAAGAGAGAGAATGGGAAAACCGATGGACAAATAGACATGCAATTTAAAACGCCACATCGACGTTTCACACGCGGAATGCTGGTGCTATATTCCGGCTTCACCAGTATTGGGCTACTGAGGAAGAAGTAACATGAGCGTTGTCTTGTTTGTTCGAGTTGCATCTGACGTTGAACCGGAAGAACTCGAACGTCGAGTGTTGGAACGAAAAGCAAACTTCCTTGAGGTGCCTGGACTTGTCCAGAAAATCTACGGTCGCGACCCAGAGACGGGAGACTGGTGTGGCATCTATTTCTTTGAGAATCGCGAAGCACTCGCAGCATTTCGTGAGACTCAGTTGGCCAAGTCCATCCCAGAGGCGTATGAGGCTACCAGCGTCCGACCAGAAGTCTTCGAGGTCGTCTTCTCACTTCGCCCAGATGCTGGCCCGTGACCGATTGAGGCTGGGTTTGACCGATCTGAGCTGCCAAGCGATTCGCTCGGCAGGTCTATGGATGGCCTGAAGCAGCGGGAAGAATACTCTACGAAGGGATCGCTTCGCCTCGAATGATGTCTTCAAATGATTGGCGTTTGCGGGCAACGAAGGCTTCTCCGTTATGCAAAAACAGTTCGGCGGCCATTGGCTTTGAATTGTAGTTTGACGACATGACAAAGCCGTAGGAACCGGCGCATTCGATGACTAAAAAGTCGCCGACGTTCGCGACCGGAAGAGATCGCTTCGATACGAAGCCTCCTTCTTCCTGAGTGAAAATGTCGCCCGATTCGCAAAGCGGGCCGCCAACTATGACGTCTTGCATCGAACGATTGTCGTCGACGCCCGAAGCGGGGCAAATCGACATTGGGTGATACGCTCCGTACAGAATCGGACGAGCCAGATTGTTGAACCCGGCGTCAACCAGATAGAAAAGGTTATCGCCCATTCGCTTAATCGCGCGGATTTCTGTGATTAAGTAGCCGCTTTCGGCGCTCAAGTATCTGCCCGGTTCGATTTCTAACCGAACCTGATGGCCGAAGTTGGACGCGATGCGATTTCGCACTCGATCCCAAAGCTCGAAATATTTGCCAATGTCAACACGTTCGTCGCCGTCACGATAAGGAATTGGCAAGCCGCCGCCAGCGCTGATTGTGTTTACGGTTCGGCCGACTTCGGCGACTGTTTTTTCCATCGCTCCGCAGACTTGCGCCAAATGTTCGAAGTCGGTGCCCGAGCCGATATGCATATGGACGCCGGTCACGACAAGATTGTGTCGATCCGCACGAATCAAGCAGTCGTTGACATCGCCATGCCAAATCCCGTGTTTCGATTGTTCGCCGCCGGTGTTCGTTTTCTGGCTATGCCCGTGACCAAATCCGGGATTAATGCGCAGGGTTATGTTCCGTCCCGGTGCGACCTCGCCAAGCTGATCGATCATGTCGGCTGAGCCAACGTTCACGTGAATGTTGTGTTCAACGCACAATTCCAACGCTTCGCGGTCAAATATGTCAGCGGTATAGACAATCGGATGAGGCTCGCCCTGCGTCCTGTAACCAGCAGCTAGTGCCCGACGGATTTCGCCGGCGCTCACCGCGTCGACGCAGACTTCATTTTTGCGCACAAAATCGACGATGGCCAGATTCGAGCAAGCTTTCTGGGCGTATCGAATCACATCGAACTGCTTCAAATCGTCGATGCGATCCTTGATGATTTGCGCGTCGTATGCGTACGTGGGCGTGCCGTGTTCCGCAGCTAACTTTGGAATTGATAGTCCGGCAATTTCAGTTCGCAGAGTTGGGCGTTGATCGACAGTTGCCATAAATCACACTCGAATTACGTTTAGAGGCACAATCTAGTTGACACAAGTAGTCTGTGTCAGCTCAATCTTCGGGTAGTGGAAGTTGCTAAACTTCCTGGCGGTCGGGATCTTTTGCAAGATCCACAAGGAGCTACTCGAAAACCGAGATGCGTTGAACTACTAGTTGGAGAATACAGCGGAGGATTTGACGCAGTCAGATCCGGGAGTGGACATTCTGACGTGCGTCGACGCATTTTAGCGAGACTCGTTTGTGCGCTAAAGCGGGCGGAAAGTCACAAAAGAACGCCTCCGTTGTCTAACGGAGGCGTTCTTGAGAAACGAGTTCGCGGCGTCTATTAGAAGTTTTGAGCCATCTGAGCCTGAATCACCTGACCGATCGCTCGTAAGACTCCTTCTTCGATCGTAAATCGATACGCGGCCTGATTCGGCTTGTAGACAGCTTCAATGCGAACGTGGTCGTTGCCACTGTCTTCTAGCATCTCGGCAATTTCGCCAACTTGGATTTTGCCCTCTACAGACTCGGCAAATCGCAGGATCGGCGACAGCTTCACGGTCGCATTAAACGGGGACGCCTTGATCGCCCCTTTTGCCTTTGAGCTGTCAATCATCGATTTCAGAGTCGACACCGGGTTCGCACCGACGACTACGTACAAGTCGTTCTGATCGGCACCAATGCAGACTTCCAATTCACCGCCTAGCACCGTGCTGACATACTCTTCGTCTGGAATCGGAATCGCGATTTCATGCAGGCGAACGCCGTTATGAGTGCCGGCATTGAACTTCAATTTCGAAAATGAGACGTCGCCACTCTTTTCCGCTGCCTTGACGAGATCTTGAACAAGCTTCTCTGCTTCACTTCCATCTGCGACATGGCTAGCCGACGCGATCGTGATAGAGCTACCTTCCAGAATCACGGACGTGGCCGAATCGAATTTTCCTGTGTCAGCCGTATCCCGCAGGATTTTGAAAACGCTCGAGACAAGGTTTTTCGCGCTAGCACGCATCTCATCGCTGTCGATATCGCCGTCTTTTTCGAGTTCTTCGACAGCGGACTTCTCAAACGTCGACAACATCGCTTTGGTCTGCGTTGCCTTATCTTCGGTGATAACGCCGGCAAGATTTCCGGATATCGCCGCGTTCGGAACGATGAAGCCAGAGTACTTTGTCTGGGCGTTCGCGGTCGCCGCCATGTCTCGAGCAAGTTTCGAACCTGGCTTTGCTGTTGCGGAGCCTTCAAAGTAGATTTGCTTATTCTTCGTATCAACGTTCCAGCCAAACGTTAACGTGTCGGCTTCATTGAACAGCCGTTTGATTTCATCGACTTGAGCCCGGGCCAGTTTTTCAGCGTTTGGATCGTCGTTGTCCGCAAGGCCTTGCTCCATGCCGGCTTCCATTTGGCCGATGATCATCTCGCGGTATTGTTCTGGGATATTCCCGATGAAACCACGAATGGCAACGTCATATTCCTTGTATAAGCCGCCGAGCAATTTTTCCGGCTGCTCCGGAAGGTCATCGAGCGCCTCGATATGCTGAGCGACGAACGCCCAGCCGTCTTTTTGCTTCACAAAAACAGTTTCGGGACCTTGCAGTTCGAGAATTCCGTCTCCTGCGTCCGCCGGTTCACCGACCGTGTCCTCCACCTGAGTCAGGAACGTGTCCAGATCGTCAACCGGCAGAAACACAAGCGGCTGGAAGTCCGTTCCGTTAAAACTCAGAGCCATCCCAAGTGGCCGCTCGGTGTTTAGCCCTTGGAGGTAGTTTTTGACAGAGGGCATAAAGAACTGTCCGAACGCGTCCGTCCCCGTCGCCTCCAATAGGTACTCAACGTCCGATAGAGCTTCTTTGATCCCGCTGACAGACACGACCGCGACCGGATCGGCGGCGTTGACGCCTTGGACTGGAATCAAGAATGAGGAGGCTAGCACAATTTGCGCCGCAATTCCTTGGGCAATCGTTTTCACAACATGGATCTCCGTAGGCTAGAGTATTTTTCAATAAGGCAGATTATTGCGGTCGAATCGATTCTGAGAAACCCGCAATCTACAAAGTGTACCTTTCGATTGAGAGGACAGTTTCACCAAATCGGAACGAATTCACTGGCTGGAATGCGTAGCGATGTCCCCGAATCAATCGACTAATACCCGCGAAAACGTTGCGTCTCGCCATTCACCAGAACCAGGAACCGACAGACGCTTGGGATCTTCCACCGCCGAAGCAGCGCCGGGCAAAGCAGTTTGATGAGGACACCTTGGTTGCATCCCGACCAATTCTGCGGGTAAGTGCGTACGGACTTCCGGCTGTGAACTAATTTGTCTACGATCCGGAGGAAAAGCCGGAGCCCCCATGATGAACGTGATACTTGCCAGCCCGCGCGGCTTCTGTGCCGGAGTGAACATGGCCATTGAAAGCTTGGATCTAGCAATTCAAGCGTTCGGAACTCCCGTCTACGTCTACCACGAAATCGTGCATAACAAGT
>JAGQPC010000532.1 GCA_020426925.1 Planctomycetales bacterium
AATGGGCGAATGCGATTCTTCGAAGATTGGTGCATGAGGTTCAGGAAGAATGCGAGCTACTAGGCGAGCGGGATTCGTGGCAAATCTTTGAGAAACGACTCTTGAATCCCGCAATTTGGGGAGACAAGCCTTGGACTTATCGAAAGTTGGCTCTGAAGTACGGATTAAAAAACGAAAAAGCTGCAAGCAATCGTCTAGTCACAATTCAGCGCCGTTTTGCTCGGAAGTTGCGTGACATCATCGGTGGTGGGATTTTGCACGAGGACGAAGTCGATGAAGAACTACACCGATTGAAAACAGCCTTAGCTCACTTTCGAGAATTTGATGAACACATCGCGAAACTTCCTCGAAGTCGCTCTAGAATGGTCGACATTCCTGCTGGTGAAGTGTTCTCGGATTATGAAATAGTCCAGTTAATCCGAAAGGGTGGAACTAGCACTACGTATTTGGCACGACACACGCGCCTAAATGAAAATGCCGTCTTGAAGACCCTTCAATCAGAACTGATTGAGTTGGGATATGCCTCGCAATTTGAGAACGAGGCTTATATTCATAGTCATTTGAAACATCAAAATATTGCCGAACTTCTAGATTACGGAAACATTCACGGTGTGCCTTACCTAGTCATCGAGCATGTTGATGGTGGCTCAATTGTCGAATATTGCAAGTCACGAGGGCTGGGCGTCAGAGAGCGATTAAAACTGCTTGTGCAGGTCTGTCACGGTCTGCAATTTGCCCATGAACATGCGGTTTTCCACGGCGATTTGAAACCTAGTAACATTCACGTCGCAAGAGGGGGCATACCCAAAATCATTGACTTTGGAGCGTCAAGAATCGACGTGAAAGATTGCTTTAGTTACCCGTGGTCGAACCAGTTCTTAACTCACAAATACGCAAGTCCTGAGCGAGTAAAAGGTGCCAAATCTTCAGTCAGCAGTGATATCTATTCGCTTGGCATATTGATGCGGGAATTGCTTGTGGAGCCGCAAGGCATTTGTCAGGAACAAGTTACTGCTCAGTCGCAGATTAAGGCTATTATAGCAAGAGCTACGGGAGGGACTAAGCAAGAATTCAATTCTACTGCCAATCTTGCTGCATCGCTCCAAACGGTTATTGACCAGTGGAAAACGGTCTCGAGTCCATTCAGTGCGCTGAAAAGAAAAAAGTTAGTCAGAAAGAGTTTTGCCAATGATGACGAGTGTCAAGATGCACTCGCGGTGGGAGTCCAGTTTGTCCTCCACAAACGTCGTGATGTCTTAGGCATCGCGGGTATTCATTCGCGACTACCTTTGCTAAGTGCGTTCACTTCAATATTTGTCGGGGATCAAGAGGAATCTCAATGCGATGAGGTTGAACGAAAACTTGAAACGTATTTCAGGTCAAGTAAGACACTGCCTCTGTCTATGGCGGTCTTTGGGCTACCGGGATCTGGGAAATCTATGGCTGTCAAACGGGTGGCCGCACAAAGAAAGATTGACTGGCTTAGCTTTGACACAACCCAAGTTCGCACTTCAGATGACATTGTCGGCATCCTGGAGTTCGCGCGAAAAGACAGTTTGTCTGGCACGTTGCCGATCGTGTTCTTTGACGAACTCGATGTGCCGTTAGGGCATCAGTATATTGCTTGGCTCAAATTCTACATAAAGCTATTAGAAGAAGAGTCTGCGATTGGAACCGACATTGAGCCCGGATATCTCATATTGGTTTTTCCTGAGTTGCTTCGCGAGTCAGGAAAAGAATCAGGAGAATTGCAGACTGATCGAGAGGACGGATACGCCAATTTACTGGTGGGCGAATCGGAGACTCTGCTGGTTTTTCGACGAGCCGTATTATTGCGTAGTTTGATCAATGAACTTGCCAATTTGGAGGCAGGATATTTGACTAATGAAGTCATACGAACATTGCTTGATCCTCGATGTCGATTTCAGAGTGGCATCGACTCAATGCGAGCGATCATTGAGATCTGTACTCGATCGAATGGAGCAGTACCAGATGAGCAAGTTTGCGAGCATATACAGACGGACGATGAACTTCCATTTCGCGATCTATCAAAAACGGGGGGCGGAACGCACAGCAAAGAACAATGAAATTGTAAGTGGATAGTGAATGTCGCGAAGCTAGTTTTTTCACGATTCGCACAAACCAATGGGTCGACACTGAGAGGTGCGAATCTCAGATATCATCCTCCATGAAGAGTTTCAATTCACTTGGAAGTCTGCCGCCAGCGGAGTTGGAGAGTGTCTGAGTCTAAACTTGCGAGAGTCTCTGTCTTGCCTGCTTCGTACTGGCCACAATGAATGAGCGTCTTTAATTCGGCGTCGATTTTGGCCGCCGAATCGGAATTCGAGTTGCGAGTCCCTCATCGCCCACTAAGACGAGTTCGCAAGAGTCGTCATCAGCATTCAGAAGGTCGTTATCCTGCGGAGAAACGACCTTTTTTGTTTCGGGGTGATCGGTGCTGCTACTGTCTGGATGCCCCAGGATGTGACCGCCAATGTGACCGCCGTTCAATCCGGCTGCTGCACGAAACGACTCGTCTGTCGCCATTGCGTAATGACGCATTGCGACCGGTACGGAGTTACCTAGCCAACTCGAAACGTCTTTGGCTGGGAACCTACTCATTAGTTCGGTCTCGCGACTCGCCCGAAGGTTCTGGAAAAGGCGAGGCCACGTCTTGAGGCCGCTGCGTCGAATGATCTTCTCGAACGTGGTTCGGAGGTTTTGGTCAGGAGAACGGTAGCGGTTGATGACGAACTCCGATTCTTCGCCCGGGTCTTGTTCGTCCCAAGCTGCTTCCAAATGAGGGCGCAGCTCCACGAAGATAGGGCAGACACGGACGCCGCCGCTTGCGTGATGCTCCGTTTTCGGTGCGTGAATCATCATTTTTCCGGCGGGCAAATCTACATCCTGCCAACGAAGTTTGAGCAATTCCGACGGGCACCGCAGGCCGCCGTATCGGCACAATGCCAAAATTGTCCGCCAATCCCGATCAGGGCATTGCTCGATACAAGCAGCGATCCACCTTGCCGGTACAAAAAACTGATTGGCTGAATTCCCTCGGCTTGTGCTGGGGAGGTTTTGAAATGGGTTTTGATCGCAGTAGCCACGCTCAACCGCTTCACGAAAAAACTGCTTGGCTTTGCCAGTTCGGCGGCGAACCGTTTCCTCAGCCATGGTTTTGTTTTCGCCGCCGTTTGTTCCTCGATATTTCCCAGCCAAATGGATCGACGTCGTTTGTCCGCGTCGCGGAATTGAATTCTCCAACCTTTACGACCTCGGTCGTTCTCCTTGCGAAGTGAAGCCATCGTTCTGCCTCCTGTTTGTCGAGGGATCGGTATCTGCGTGATCGATCGTATCGATCTCCACCGAACTTGTCTCGCAGGAATTTGAAAATGC
>JAGQPC010000533.1 GCA_020426925.1 Planctomycetales bacterium
GCTGGCCTTCCGCGTAGATCGTGTCCATCGCAAGTGAACTTTTTCCGCTGCCGCTGGGGCCGCAGAACACCGTCATTTGGTCGCGAGGCACCGAGACCGAGACGTCTTTCAAATTATGCTGGCGAGCACCTTGAACCTCGATCGCTTTGGCCAAAGTCGCAGCTATCGGTTTGTAGTTAGCGTTCGTTTTTGAGCTGGCGATTTCAAGCGGAGTCTTTGCGGTTAATACCTTCGCCAATGCTCGGCCTGTGTGCGATTCTTGGCAGGCCGCGATCGTTTCCGGCGGGCCGGTTGCAACGATTCGCCCGCCGTGTTCACCGCCCTCGGGACCAAGGTCGATCACCCAATCTGCCGTCTTAATAACGTCCATGTTGTGTTCGACCACCAAGACCGTGTTACCCGCGTCAACAAAGTTCGTCAGAACCTTCAACAACATTTCAATGTCCGCGAAGTGGAGTCCCGTAGTCGGTTCGTCCAGCAAGTACATCGTTTGGCCGGTGCTTGTTTTTACGAGCTCGCGAGCCAATTTGATGCGTTGGGCCTCGCCGCCCGAAAGTGTTGGAGAAGGCTGACCGATTTTCAGGTAGTCGAGTCCGACGTCGTGCAACGTTTGCAGTTTGTGCAGGACCTTTGGCACGTTTTCAAAAGTTTCGATCCCTTGCTGAATGTCCATGTTGAGGACGTCAGCGATGGATAGGTCTTTGAACTTCACGCCCAGCGTTTCTCGGTTGAATCGTTCGCCGCTGCAGACAGGGCACGTTACCCAAACATCGGCGAGAAAATCCATTTCCAGTCGCGTCGAGCCGTTTCCCTCGCATGCTTCGCATCGGCCTCCTTTCACATTGAAGCTGAATCGCCCGGCTTTGTATCCTCGCCGCTTCGATTCAGGCATCTGAGTGTACAGATTGCGAATATCGTCAAAGACCTTGATGTAGGTTCCTGGATTCGAGCGTGGTGTCCGGCCGATGGGAGATTGATCAATAGCAATCAGTTTGTCGAGATTCTGCAGACCTTCGATGCGATCGTACAACCCAGGGATCGTCTCGGCGTTGTTCAAATCGCGTTTGAGCGCTTTGACCAAGATTTCGTTAACAAGTGAACTCTTGCCCGAACCTGAAACACCGGTCACGCAGACCAATCCGCCTAGTGGTATATGAACGTCAAGTTCTTTCAGGTTGTTTTGGCGTGCGCCGTAAATCGAAAGCCATTTCTCGCCAGGCTTGAAAGTCGGTTCGGTCGGCGACGCAGTTGTCCCTCGACTACGCTTCGGCTTTGGCGATTCCGTTGACTCGTCATCTTCAAATTCCGGGACGAACTTCGCGTCTGCCGCAATTCGTCGCTGCTCCGGAATCGGAATGGATTGTTTTCCTGAAAGAAAGTTGCCCGTGACGCTTCGTGACGATTTGGTGATCGCTTCAACCGGACCTTCTGCAACAACTTCACCACCACGAACGCCAGGACCGGGCCCGAAATCGATGATGTGGTCGCTCGCCAGCATCGTCTCTTCGTCGTGCTCGACAACGAGTACGGTGTTGCCCAAGTCACGGAGACGACAGAGTGTTTCGATCAGACGATCGTTGTCTCGAGAATGCAGGCCAATCGATGGTTCATCCAAAATATAAAGAACGCCGACGAGTCCACAGCCGATCTGCCCGGCGAGGCGAATGCGTTGAGATTCTCCACCGGACAGCGTCGGCGCGGAACGATCGAGCGAAAGGTAGTCGAGTCCGACGTTCAGCAAGAATCCAAGCCGGCCGCGGATTTCCTTCAAGACTTCTTCGGCAATGAGCGATTTTGTTTTGTCCAGTTCAATGGCGGAGAAGTATGCAATCGCATCCGAAACAGAAAGCCGACAGATTTCCGGCAGTGACAAAGACGACCGGTCGACGAATTTCTCGTGGGTACTTTTGATCAAAACCGATCGAGCTTGAGCACTCAAACGCTCGCCGTGACAGTTGGGACATTCGATGGTGCTCATGTATTTTTCGAGCGCCCGAATTTGCATCTTGCTTTTGCTGTTGCGGTACTTGGATAGCAGTTCGGGAATAATTCCGTCGAATGTTCCGCCATACTTTTGCGGCGATTTGCCTCCTCGCCACGTAAACGTGATGTGTTCGTTGCCTGTCCCCCACAGCATTAGGTCTTGATGAGCTTTTTCGATTTCCTGCCACGGCGTATCAAGAATTGTGCCTTCGTCTAAACCACGAGTTCGTTCAATTGTGTCGGCGACTCCCTGATAAATATGGCGTCGCCAGCGGCCCAGATCTTTCCAAGGACCAATCGTTTCGAAGCAGCCTTGTTTGATACTCTTCGATGCATCAGGAATAAGCAGATCGACATCAAACGAATAGAATTCGCCCAGCCCATCACACTCCGTGCACATTCCCTGTGGGCTGTTGAAGCTGAACAGTTGTGGGCTCGGCGGGTCGAAGCTGATGCCGCAGTGCGTGCACGCGTAGTCGACGGACAGAACGATGTCGTTGGGGTTTGCTGCTTTCTTGGACTTTCGTCCTTTCCGTTTCGGAGCGGGCGTGTCTGCACCGCTGCCCTCCGATGTTGCCGAATCATCTTCTAGAGCGACAACCAAATTGCCGTCACCTAACTTGACCGCAAGTTCAACTGATTCTGCCAATCGAGGCCGAATGTTCGGTTTTAGCTGGAGCCGATCGACCACGACTTCGATGTGGTGCCTCATTTGCCGGTCAAGCTGGATGTCGTCGTTGAGAGAAACAACTTCGCCGTCCACGCGTGCTCGAGCAAATCCTTGTTTCAAAAGATCCTCGAAAAGATCCCTGTATTCGCCCTTCTTGCCTCGAACGAGAGGAGCCAGCACGGCGAACTTTGTGTTCTCCGGTAACGTCAAAATCCGTCCGATGATTTGCTCGCGAGTCTGAGCTGTAATTGGCCGAGAGCACGTTGGACAGTGCCCATCTCCAACGCGCGCAAATAGCACGCGCAAATAATCGTAGATTTCGGTGATCGTACCGACGGTCGATCGCGGATTGGTGCCGGCCGTCTTTTGCGATATCGAAATCGACGGGCTCAATCCGCCGATGAAATCGACTTCCGGTTTTGGCATTTGGCCGAGGAAGTTCCTGGCAAAGCTAGAAAGGCTTTCGACATAGCGACGTTGCCCTTCTGCATACAACGTATCAAATGCGAGGGAGCTTTTCCCTGAGCCGCTGACGCCCGTTAGGCAAACAAGCTTGTTCCTTGGAATGACAAGGTCGACGTCGCGAAGATTGTGTTCGCGTGCTCCCTTGATAACGATGTCCGAAGCAGGCATGGCGGCGAGTCAGTTGATCTGGATGTTCGAGCAAAACTCGTCATTGTAGGCGACTTTGGTTGAAGACCGTAGGGCTGGTTCAACAAGCGGCTGGGAGCTGCGTACGCAGTTCGCCTGATGAGATCCAACTAGGCGTTGGTGCGGGCGGCTTGTATCTCCGCGACCGATGGACGATCGACTGGAGTTTCACTGACGAAGTGAAACCGCACGATGCCGTGCGGGTCGATCAGGACGTCACCGCCAAGCTGATAGATGTCATCAGTGGGGGAATGGAGTTTTTGGCCGGCCATCATAAGCTTGATGTACGCCCACCAATTGCCAATCCCCAGCACTTTTCGTTTCGTGCCGCGTTCCATACCGAACGCTTGATAGAGATTGCGGTCTCGATTGATGCACAACGGGAACTCGATCCCGGTTTCGTCAACGTATTGCTTCGCACGCCACTCTTGTTCGAAAGTGACGACGAGTACGCTTACGTCATGCGAATCAAACCAATCTATGGACTTGCGCAACTGCGACAAGTGCTCGCGACAGGGCAGTCACGACAAATGGCGATGAAGCACCAGCAGAATCCATCGCCCTCGATAGTCGCTTGAACGATGACTCTTTCCAAACGTGTCTTGCAGAGTGAAATCAGGTGCGACGTGTCCGACGGCGCTGTTCATTAGATTCCGACTTGTTCCAGGAAATTCGTGATGTCGGCCGGCAAGTCCTCTTTCAAGCCAGACTTTACTTTGAATGGATTGTACAGCGGATCGCCGATCAATGTCATCGTCCATGAGTTGAACGGCTTAGTCGCATAGTAGCATTCTGCCAAAGTGTATTTACCGCTCAGCAACATCAAATAGAACTGCTCAGGTCTGGGAAACGCCTGCAGATAAGGTTCATAAGTCGGACCAAGTGTGGCACATAGGCCACCGTCAGCTTCTCCGCCAATGTCTTCCAGCATGCTTTTGCACCACACCTTGCTTTCGGGGTTTTTCAGAGTCGTCGCCTCGCTGCTGGCGATGTGATATCCGACAGCTCCTTGAACCCAATCAAAAGCGTCAATGTAATTTCCCAGCGAATACCAACCGCAATAAATCGCTGCTTCCGGACATTCGCCCGCTTGGAACAACTCGTTTTTGTCATTGACGACGACTTCCAGAGTGCTGTGCTTTTGCAGAAGCTCGGCACAGTTCACGACAGACCGATCGAAGTCCTTGTAGCTGCCTGGCTGTGCTTGTTCGTTTGGCTTCCAGATACCACGAGAATCGAAGTACGCTTTGCCAACCAACCCGGTCGCTTCGACTTTGATTGAGTCGTCCATGATTCGCCGAGCAATCGCCAGCGTTGGTGCATCAATCCGAGCAACCATGAATGTCGGGCGGACCGGTCGAATTCCGGAGTAGCGGTATTGAAAGTTCAAGTAGTTGGGCTGCCAACGAAGCAACTCGTAATCTGCAATGGCGATCATCGAAAGCTCGCTGTCAAAGCTGGCCCATGTTTCTTTGCGGTTCGACGCTTCGATTTGTTCGCGAATCCAGCCAAGCGCTCCGAAGATTCCTTCCGCTTTTTCGACAAGTGCACCCATCCGCAAATCGCGTTCAAGCGATACGGGTGTTGCGTCGATGATCATCCGAGACTCTTGCACGCCCAATAATCGTCCGTTGGTCAGCGCGATTTGCGCACGTGCATTCGGATCAGGATTCAGCGACGATTCCAGGTTCTGCGCGAGGCCTCGAGCAACTCCAGTGAGGCCGGTCATGGCAATGTAGTAGTTCTGAATTCTGACTCGAGTCGTTGCTGCGGCGTCTTCGTCTTTAATGTTCGCCGCACGCTCTTGCGCTTTGACGACCGTTTCTTGAAAAGCGTCGCGAATCTCCTCAGCGGTTGACGCTTCGGTCAGTTCTGCTGGCGGAGTGCTGCCGGCTTCTGGAGCAACAGCATGCAGATCGGCATTGATATCGTTGATTCGCTGGATTCGGTTACGAAGTTCACCTTTGAGGAAGAAGTCATATCGCCGTTGCTCGGTATCAGCTTCTGCTTTTCCGATTTTCAGCGGTACACCCCATACGGTCACGAAACACTTGATCTTGTTGATCAGCTTCTTGTCTCGCAACCACTTCCGAATCGCAGGGCGGTATTTTGTTTCCCAATCAGCTCGATTCAGTTCTTCTCCCTCAGGAAACGGAACTGCCAAAATCTGTGAAGCAGGTATCTGACGGACTCTGGCGTAATATTTCGCTACATTTTCAGATCCCTCGTCTCCAGCTCTTGCGAGGATGACGATTTGTGCTGGGCTTAACTCCGCACAGGCGGATGTAGCGAACAAAGAGCCAAAAAGAGTAGCCGAGATCAGCAAACGAAGCATTGTTGGACCTTGGAGGTTTGAATTCCTGCTTTTGTGGGGACTCCGTCTGGAGTCTAGCATTCCGCTTGGTTTTTCGCATCTTATCGCGCAGCTGGCGTTGAATGAGTCTAGTTATTGCGATTAAAGCGGCTTTGCCGTCAGTGCGAACTCAGCGCACCAAAAAAGCCCACCGATCGGTGGGCTTTGCTGCTTTGTCCGTTGAGCGACGAATCTAACGTTTCGAGAACTGGGTTCCTCGGCGAGCACCACGCAATCCGTACTTCTTTCGTTCTTTCATGCGTGAATCTCGAGTGAGGAAATCATTGTCCCGCATGGCCGCGAAGCACTCAGAATCGTAGCTCACCAAGGCTCGAGCGATCCCCATGCGACATGCTCCGGATTGTCCTGTATTTCCGCCTCCGTGAACGCGGATGATCACATCCACTTCACTTTGCTTCCCGGACTCTTCAAGCGGTTCCAGCAAGGTGCGCTGATCTTGCAGTAGGGGAAAGTACACGGCAAGTTCGCGTTTGTTGATCAGAACTTTGCCCGACCCAGCTCGAATACGGACCCGAGCGATTGAAGATTTTCGCCGTCCCGTACCCAATGCGTCGTTGGTCAATTTGTCTTTGTGAACAGTAACCATCTAATATTCTCTTGTCTGCTGGATTACAGATTCGTTGGCGGACCTAGCCCAATTCGATCGCTTCGGGCTGTTGAGCCTGATGTGGATGATCGGTGCCCGTGTATAGTTTCAATTTGGACAGCATTGCATTGGCCAGTTTGTTCTTTGGCAGCATGCGTCGAACGGCCATGTGTAGAATTCGCTCCGGAGCACGATCACGGATTTTTTCAGCCGATTCGGTTCGTAGCCCCGGATAGCCGGTATATCGTGTGTAGGTTTTCTGAGTCCATTTCTTTCCGGTGAACTCAACCTTGTCCACATTCAAAACGATCACAAAATCGCCAGTGTCGATGTGTGGAGTGTAGGTTGGGCGATGCTTGCCCATCAGAATGACGGCAATATCACTTGCAAGTCGGCCAACCGATTTTCCCGTGGCGTCGACAACCCACCATTTTTTCTCGACCTGACCCGGTTTGGCCATATATGTCTTAACTGATGTCAACGCAGTATCCTCCAACCATCGAACGAACGCACCAAAGGACATTCGTCGGTGTTGACCGACGGTTGTCTTGAATGATGAACACAAGATCGCCGCTAGCCACCCGTTAGTGGTCGCGCCGAGCAGGGAAACTCGTACTTTATCGATTTGCCAAATTCGTGACAAGGGTCGATCGGCGACGATCTGCGATGGAAATCTGGATCTGTTACGGTTCTCGCGGCACGCTAGCTGTTTACAAAGGCCTGATCCGTTGTAGTACGTCGGCCCCGAAATCCAATTGAGCCGGTCGTGACGGTCGCACGCAGAGACTGCGTAGCAGCAAGGTTCCGCCCGCAGCCGTAAATTCGTAGAAAATACCAACTTGGGCATATTGCCCTTGCACGCAATAACCACGAAAATATAATCCTTTGACTCACTGGCTGAGAAGCTAGTATTTGGTTGCTGCGGGTGTAGCTCAGTTGGCAGAGCACAACGTTGCCAACGTTGTTGTCGTGGGTTCGAATCCCATCACCCGCTCTTCAGATTTGGTTTTCCTGGGAGGCACCGCTTGCACGCGGTGCCTTTTTTGCTCGGGATTTGCCGGTTTCTTTCTCTTTGTCGCCATCGGATTTTGCCATGACAACCGAAACGGATACTCAAGACGTCGCAGCAGAAGCTGAAGAAGAAAAGCAAAAGCTGAACTTGGAAGTTCAAGTAACGGAGCCCAGCGCCTGTCTTCGGCATGTCACGGTTACGGTGTCGAAAGAAGATGTGAAGCGTTACTTCGACGAAGCGTTTAGTGATCTGATGCCGAAAGCCGCCGTTCCGGGATTTCGATCCGGGCGAGCCCCTCGCAAGCTTGTGGAAAGTAAATTCCGCAGTGAAGTAGAAGACCAGGTCAAAGGTTCCTTGCTGATGGACAGTATGGGCCAAATCGCGGACGAGCAAGAATTTTCCGCAATCAGCGAACCCGATTTCGACTTTGAGGCGATCGAACTGCCTGAAGATGGACCGCTCACGTTCGAATTCAACTTGGAAGTCCGACCAGAATTCGAAACTCCAAATTGGAAAGGTCTGGAATTAGAAAGACCGACTCGCGAATTCTCGAAAGAAGATATCGATCAGCACCTTGAAGATTTGCTCAGCAACCGAGCGGCCGTGACACCGTGCGACGAACCGGCTGGAAAACGTGACTACGTCGTTGCGAATATTGCGTTTTCGCTCGACGGTCAAACGATCACATCGCTTGAGGAACAAACGATTCGCGTGCTGCCGATTCTCAGCTTCCCTGACGGCCAAATTGATGGCTTCGACGACTTAATCGAAGGCGCCAAGGCGGGAGACAAAAAGACAACGAAGATCACTATTAGCTTTGAGGCACCAAACGCAGACCTCCAGGGCAAAGAGGTCGATGTCGAATTCGAAATCTTGGAAGTAAAACGCTTAGTCTTGCCAAAGCTGGACGAGGCAACGCTAGCTTCGTTGGGCGATTTTGAAACCGAAGGTGATCTCCGCGACGTTATCAAGGCCGATCTAGAACGACGTCTGGCCTACCAGCAGCGGCAGAGCATTCGTAATCAAATCACGAAATTGTTGACAGAAGCAGCCGATTGGGACTTGCCGCCGGACTTGCTGCGACGTCAAAGTCGCCGTGAGCTAGAGCGGGCGATCTTGGAACTAAGATCTGTTGGTTATCGCGAAGACGAAATTCGTGCGTACGAAAATGAGCTGCGGCGAAACAGTCAGGAATCGACAAAACGTGCGCTACACGAGCACTTCATTTTAGAACAGATCGCCGACGACGAAAATTTGGAAGCTGATCCAGATGATTATGATAACGAGATCATGCTCATCGCTGCTCAAAGCAACGAGCCGCCTCGTCGAATTCGAGCACGTTTGGAAAAGCGAGGGCAGATGGATGCTCTGCGCAACCAAATTGTCGAGCGGAAAGTGATTTCGATGATTACGGAAGCGGCTAAGTTTAATGATGTCGATTTTGAACTAAATCGCAATGAAACAGATGCGATAGATCACTACATTTGCGGCCAATCGGAAGATGTGATTCCGGAAGCCAAGCATGATGAAGATCAAGGTACGGTTAAATCGCCAACCGATCGCACATAAGATCAATGGACTGGGGACTTCGTCCCGCATATGCTCACATGGGTAACGTGTGACTCGACTCATCGCATTGAAGGATCGTCAGAATGAGCTTTTCGCCAATTGACATTGCCAGTTCGGCTCGCGACATCCAGCGGCAACGCCAGCTAACGCTTGGCGACATGCTGTTGGAGAATCGAATCGTGTTTCTGCAAGGCGAAATTTACGATGGCAACGCCAACGAATTGGTGATGAAGCTGTTGTATTTGCAGAGTGAAAACCGTCGTAAAGACATCCACTTTTACATCAATTCGCCAGGCGGTAGCGTCACTGCGACCATGGCAATGTACGACACCATGCAGATTCTCAGCTGCCCTGTCGCAACTTATTGCGTAGGGCTTGCTGCCAGCGGTGGTGCAGTGTTGCTTGCTGGTGGGACGAAGGGCAAGCGGTACGCGTTGCCTCATTCCAAGGTCATGATTCACCAACCTCACGGAGGTGTTGGTGGACAAGTAAGCGACATCGAAATTCAAGCTAACGAGATCATTAAGACTCGCGAGATGCTTAATGAAATACTCTCCCACCACACTGGTCAAGAAGTCGCTCGAGTTGCCAAAGACACTGACCGCGACTACTACATGAATCCAGCAGAAGCAAAAGAATACGGTATCGTCGACGATATCCTCAGCAAACCAGAAGTTGAGGCAGACGAGTAAACGCTGGTCAATCGAAAAACGGCGAACAATTTGAAACGGAGTCACAAGTACGATGCCGCTAGTACCATACGTAGTCGAAAAAAGTGGTCGCGAAGAACGCGTTTACGACATCTACAGTCGCCTGCTGAAGGACCGAATTGTGTTCTTGGGCTCGGGCGTGAATAACGAAGTCGCCAATTCGCTGGTGGCTCAAATGTTATTCTTGCAGTCGGATGATCCCAAAGCGGACATTCACCTTTATATCAACTCGCCAGGCGGCAGCGTTACGGCTGGCATGGCCATTTATGACACGATGCAATTCGTGACCTGCGACGTCGCCACGTACTGCATCGGACAAGCGGCATCAATGGGAGCAGTACTGCTCGCCGCCGGAGCCGCAGGAAAGCGTCACGCGCTACCGAACGCGCGAATCATGATTCACCAGCCGCTCGCCGGAATGCAAGGAACGGCCGAAGACATCATGATTCATGCAAAGGAATTTAAAGCCGTCAAGAAAAGGCTTAATGAAATCCTGTTCAAACACACCGGTCAGTCGCTGGAGAAGATCGAAGCGGATACGGATCGTGACAACTTCATGACTGCTGAGGAAGCGAAGGAATACAAACTGATCGACCAAGTCGTCGCACATATGAACGGATAGGTCCGTAGCGACCTTCGTTCACGCAATGGATTGCGTAATCGCCGCCGACGTCAAACCACTGCACGTCGGAAACATGGAAGTAATTTGGGCGTCTTCGGATGAACACCGCTCGGAAGCTATTGTTGGTTCTTGCCGTCGCTTCGACCGGGCTGTTCGGTTGTCAAGCGACACCCGATCCGTCAATCGAGCTTCTCGAAAGCGAGCTGCGTTGGTACGAAGATCAGCTCTATCTAATGGATCGCCAGCTAGGACAGTGCTGCCAACAGCTAGAATCGACGCGGCGATATAACGCGGCACTCCAGGCCGAGATTGCGACGTTGTCCAGTTCCGAAGATCCCGTCCCAGAACCGGCCAAACCAAAAAATCGGCCATTGGATCTGCTGAAAAACCTGGGATCCGGGAAAGCGAAGAAATCGTCTGCTGGCGATTCGGAAAACTACCAAGTTCCCAGTGTTATGCACGGTTCGGACGATGCCGAAAGCGTCGATGACGCAAATCTGGGACCGGACAACGCGGATCCATCGGGCAGCGGACAAACCCCGCCTAACGATGTCTATGACGAAGAGCTGCATGATTTTTTACCGGATGAAATCAGCGGCAGCGCAATGTTTGGAGACAACTTTGTCACGCAGGTCGTTTTCAACTCGCAGCTGACAGGCGGGCACAACGTGGATGGACGTCCCGGAGATGACGGGCTGTATGTTGTGCTGGAACCTAAATCGCTTTCTGGACAATATGTTCCGGCCCCTGCAGAACTGACCATCGAAGTTTTCGATGGGACTGAATCGAGCAACACGTCGACGAGATTGGCACGTTGGGACTTCGACGTGGCGGACACAACGGCGGCAATGCGGAAAAGTCTCTTGGGCCAAGGAATTCACCTGCAGCTCGCCTGGCCGGCAGAGACTCCCGAATCTACGGAGTTAACACTAAGAGCAAAGTATATTCGTGCGGACGGAAAACGCCTGACGGCGACTCGAACAGTTCGAGTCGACCCTCTTGGCGTCCGATCACTCCGCCGCTGATGTCTCCGGCGACTATTTGTGCGCTCGCTCCTGCCGCGCTGCGTAAGCGTTTGATCCCGACTAGTGCGAGACCCTCGCACCTCCGGATGGAATCTCTCAACGAAAAACTGAGGTGCGGTCTTAGCAAGATTGGCATTCCGCGCTGGGCTTGCTATGGCACGAACGCTCGTATCAATCCGGTAAATCTGCTAATATCAGTCGTTTCTTTCCTGGCAAAACTGTGCATTAATTCACCCTGCGCCGTATAGTTCGGAAAGCAAATTCAATTTAAGAAGCAAGCAATCAAGTTAATCGGAAATGCACTAAACGCGTGCTGCACTGTTCCAATTCAATGCAAATAGATGGAAGGGGACGGGTCGGATGACCCGCAGAAATCCATGACGGTTGACCTTTACAAGATGTGTCCTTGTGGCAGCGGAAAAAAGATCAAGTTTTGTTGTCGTGACATGGCACACGACCTCGATCGAATTCGAAGAATGCTGGACGGTGACCAGCGACTTGCAGCAATCGAGAAAATTGACTCTCTGCTGAAGAAACGGTCGAAGGACTCAGAAAAAGTAGCGCTCCTGATGATGAAGTCGGAAGCGGAAATGGAGCTGGGCGAACGGGAGGCATGCGAGCAAACCGTCAATGAAGTTCTTGCACTGGAGCCAAAGAACGCGAGCGCACTCGCCGTAAACGCCTTGCTGCGGCTTACCGATGAAGACCTTACCGTTCGCGAAGCACTGGACAATCTGCAAGAATCGGTTCGCAACGTCCAAGAGATCATGACTCGAACGGTCTACGAAGCAGTGATCGGGACAGTCATGTTCCTGTACTCGCGCGGGCAAGTGTTCTCGGCAAAAGGTTACTTGCAGTTTGCCGTGATGTTGACGGATGGCAAAGACGCTCGCTGCGTACAGTTGCTTAACGGCATCAATCGTTCTAGCGATATGGATTTCTTCTTGCGCGAGCATATCGATTCCAGCGCGCGTCCCGCCAATGTGACGTGGGCTCGCGAATTTGATGTAGCGATGCACATCGCGTCGCAGGGCAATTGGAGCGATGCCAGCGAAATGCTGAAAAGCATGTCGAATCGAATTCTTGATGAACCGGCGATTCTGCGAAATCTCGCGATCATCCAAGCGTTGAATGCGGAAAACGACGAAGCTGCAAAGACTTTTCGACAATTTGCTGCACTCCGACGTTTGCCGATGCTGGACCGGGTTCACGCCGAAGCGCTCGCCACAGCGATTTCTCCTGAATCTTCAAACGCACTGATTGATCTCGTTAAAACAACCATCGAGATCCAAAACACAGATGATGTCGTCGAAGCATTCCTGTCCGACAAACGGTTCCAGTCGTTTGACCTACCACCGGCTGGCGACGGCAAGCCGGCGCCGAAGGCAGGCTTCCGAGTCTTTGATCGAGAACTCCCGCCGGACGACTCCGACGACGTGACACTCGACAATCTGCCATTCGTTCAGAGCACTGCACTCGTGTACGGCAAGCAAACCGATCGCGAAGCTCGAATCGAATTGATCCTGCCCAGAGGCTCAAAGTACGCCGAAATGGTTGCTGCTGTTACGGATAAGCTTGGAGACAATTGCTTAGAGGTCAAAGATGAACCTGACGTTATGAATGCTACTAGCGAACTGCAAGTCGAGGTGTTCGGCAGTCCGTTTTTCGGAGTGATCAAGGATCCGGAAAAGCGTCGAGAATTGACGCTAGGTTATCGGCGAAAGGCGCTGCTCGAAATCTGGCCCGGCGTTCCTCGTGCGTTTCTAGGAGGCAAAACGCCACGCGAAGTCGCGAAAGAAACGCCGGACGACTTGAAGTTAAACGCGGAACTCTTGGGCTTCGAAGTTGAAAGTGAAACACAATCGTGGGATTTCAACGTTGATGAAATCCGTGAGGCAATTGGTTTACCGCCACGCGAAAAAATCGATTTGTCCAAACGCAAAATTGAACATGTTCCCGTCAGTCACCTTGGAAGAGTCGACATAGAAGGGCTCAGCGACGACGACCTGCTGAAAGTCTACCGCTATTCGTACGCAGTTATGGCCGGCGGGATTCTGTATCGCATCGCGCTGGAGATTTCGAAACGTGAATCGCTTAAGGATCACGAGAAAGTCGACTTAGTTGAAATCTACGATGTCTTGTCCGATCTTTCGACCGAGTCGGACGAATCGTTAGAGTGGCTGGAAAAGGCTCGAAAACTTGCAACAGCGCAAGGAGAATCTCCGGCTCTGTGGTTGATCGACGAAATGGAAATCCGTTTGCTGCGCGGCGATGTCGAGCGTTTCCAAACTCTGTTCAAAGAAATTCAGACTCGTTACTCAAAAGAGCCGGGCGTTAGCTCAGCGTTATTTGACCTGTTCAGAAAGTACGGGTTAGTAACCCCTGACGGCCGCCTTGCAACCAACCCGGAAGCGGCTTCCGTTCCAGAAGAGGAAGCTGAGCCCGTTGGCGTTTGGACACCCGACGGCGACAAACCGGCTGAGTCTGGAACCGAATCCAAAATCTGGGTCCCTGATTAGACGGCGTCCTCGATAGAAAAGGCATGTGGCTTGTATCTTTAGATAAGTAACTCCTGGCTTCACCCTCCCTTGTGTGTCTATACTTGGGGAGGGTCGACGTGAGGCACGAAGCTAAGGGGAAGGGTTGTTAATAGCTCCATTGAAGGCTGACCTGCCAGTTCGCCCCTCCCCAACATCGCAAGCTCATATTTGACCTTCCCATGGGAGGGTGAAGTAACTGTTGCCGTAACTGATGAGTTCCTTCGATCCAGTTGACATCGATCACATGCGCGACGCTCTGCAGCTTGCTGCGCGAGGACTCGGTGACGTCGAGCCCAACCCTATGGTCGGTTGCGTCATCGCGCGTGACGGAAAAAAGATCGGCCAAGGTTGGCATCGCAGATTCGGCACGAATCATGCCGAAGTCAATGCTCTAGAGGACGCCGGAGACGCAACTGGCGCGACGCTATACGTGACGCTTGAGCCTTGTTGTCACACGGGAAAAACGCCTCCTTGCACGCAAGCAGCTATTAACGCGAACGTCCGTCGCGTCGTCATTGGCACTTTAGACCCGTCCGACAAA
>JAGQPC010000534.1 GCA_020426925.1 Planctomycetales bacterium
TGGACGTTTGTTTTTGGAGCATTGATCGTTCCCTTTGTCATTGCCGGTGCGTGGCTTGGAAATCGAATCGGCAGCCGACTAACCCCTGTCCATCTTCGCCGCCTGATGTACGTTTTCCTGGTGATCATTTCCGTTCGCCTGATGATCAACTAGCTATGAAATCCGCGCGCAGTGCACGTAGCGGGCCGAATTCTCGTCTGACTTGAGTTCGCGCGTGTGTAGAATACAGTATCACGATGCTGGATACGCACGCAAACTCCCGGAGAAGCCACCATGCAAATACCGTTGCTCCCGATTCAATTGCAGTCGTAGGTTGGGTGAAGCGAAGCGTAACCCAACATCGAGACGCAAATCACAAGGTCGTCCGCAATGCGCGTTTTCGATTGCCACAAAGTATTGTTCGTTTGAATCGTTTTTGTGAGCACAGTTCATTCGACGCGTCTTCGTGCGCATTGTTGGGTTGCGGTTCGCTTCATCCAACCTACGAACTTACGGCTGCGTCAACCACGGCGGACGCTTGGTCCGGTACTTGTTCAGAGTCGCTTCGAATTGCCTTTGACTCTTTCGACTCATGTCGCACTCATGAAGACTGGAGCCATTCGCTGTTCGCATTTCACAGCAACCGAAGCAGAATTGTACTTCGAACGTAGCATCGTCGTTTTTCCAGACAACACACCAGTCGGGATGATAGCCACCACAGTCCTTGAACCCTTGAAAAGGGTAGAAGGAACCACGACTGCAATAAAGTTCTCGAAGCCGATTCGCATCGCGCGTTCTGACTTCTATCGGTTCGGCATAGAAATGGAAACCGCCAAGCACAATCGTTTCGTTTTTATCTGTCTCACTCACGAGCAACTCTGATTCCCACGTTGGGTGCGGGAGTCCTTCATAGACTTCGATGTCCGCGCACGAAGCAATTGCTTCAGCGAAATCATCGTATTGTGTGAAAGTAGCAGCGATGCCTCGAATACCCTCAGTCCACTCAGGGTCATAAGATTCCAAACGCTGCAAAGTCTGAGAAACAAGTGCTTGCGTGTATTCGTCGTCAGGTGGCGGCGCAGGAGGAACATGTTTCCGGCAGCCGAAAACCATCAGCATGAATGCAGGTAGCCAGGTTTTGCGTCGAAGGCATCGCATTGGTTCATCAGAGCAGAATTCCCTTTTGCGTTCAATTCGAATTCGTTTATTGTATTGAACGAGAAACAACGCTGGTGTTTGTCGATAACGACAGGTTGCATCCGAGTCCCAACTGGGTCGCACTGGCTTCGCCAGCCAGTATTTCCTGACGAAGGTGCACACAAGAATGCGCGTCTTGCCTCTCCATGATGTCTGGTCTAGCCTAGCGAAATACTGCAGCGCCTCAACTCGGTTTTATTGTGAACGCACTTAGAGCGATTGGAGACCTATTCGAATGAGTAACGGCAGCGATAAGCCAAGTCGCGATCAAATGATCAATGATCTGCTGTCTGCTCTCAACTCCGACGAAAAGTTTGACGACCTGATTAGGTCCGTATTAAAGCAATCAACCTTCTATGCGGCGTGTGGCCCTTTTGATTCTGTCGAAACCGACTCGATCGTCGGACTTATCGTCGAGTATGTCGATGAAACCATCTACCTCGAACGGGTTCATCGGCTCATTGGACGGGAAGTTGAGGCTGAGAGTTTCGCGAGGATGTTTTGTGTTGATTTTTTGGAGGAATCGCAAGCTCGACTTGCGAACGACCCAACCGTTGGTAGCTATGCCAGATTCGTGTCCGCTTTTCTATACGCTTATCGCCGCACTATGTAGTGGGCGACTTTCTGTCGGGAGAGTACTTTGTTCTGCTGGCAGCACACGCCGTTACATTGATTCCCGATGTAAACGACCAGAGCTTGCTTTTTCGGAATCTGGCTGCGCTACTATGAAACTTTGGCCCCCGACAGATGCACGCTCTAATCTCCATGGGCATGAATGAATGAGTGTGAAAATCATAGGCATTTCATTTCCATGAATTCTGAATCTATTCGATTGCGTGCGGGTAAACGATTGCCGCACAGGATTGTAAACCGATGGCTGCCTGCGATTTGCCTTTCGATTTCCTGTATGATCCAAATAGCCATTTGGAACCCTCCTCCGGAAATCCGTTGGGACGGAACTCTGAACGAATGGCCAATCCCGTGGATGGTTTGCTCTGACTCCATTACAGGATTCGCATTTGTGATCACTGCATATTTGTGCGCATGGATTGCTCTACTTGCGTTGGCGTTCAGGGCGGAAGTTTCTTGGGTGCTGGTTAACTCAGCGGCTTTACTAGCGTTTCCACTGTCGATCTACGCGTATATGTATTGGATGTATTTTGGAAAGTAACTTTGTGCTAAGAGGATGCGCAAGTATTCGCCCCCAAACCACAGTAAGACGACTGCTCATCATTACCGCTATGGTAGCTGTATCGGTGACCGCGATCATTCATGCAAACAAGGTAGTTCAACTGCACGCCACTCGGACTCGGATTCAACACGAAGGAGTAGTGCTACGCAGGTACCTCGCAGAGAACAATGGTGATTATTGGAGGGCTGTTCTTCAGATTAGACGCGAAGCGTCACTTCCACCGTCATTTGTGGAGAATTGGTCCGAGGGCCCAACTCCGGATGTGCGCGCTACTCGCGTGCATGTCGACGGGTTAGGAACATTGGTCATCATGCCCGACTATCGCATCGCATGGCAATCAGATATTTCGACGGCTGAGAGATAAGGCGTAGTCCTGAATGATCCGCACGGGTGCTACTGCTGGCTTGCCCAGCGGTGCCGTGATGAGACACACGTAACCTGATTCGTCGAGGGACCATCAGCATTTCGAAAATCATCCAGCAGTCGACGAGCTGACGCACTCATGCTGTCAGCGACCTGCTTTGCTAGACAACGATGGTTGGCGAATTCACCACTGCAATTTGGCTGCAGTCGAGTTCATGCCCGAGCACGTTCAGTTGTTCGATCGATCAACACACAACTCTGCTGGGCAAGCCAGCAGTGGCAC
>JAGQPC010000535.1 GCA_020426925.1 Planctomycetales bacterium
GCATGAAGCATGAAGCATGAAGCATGAAATCGCCCTCCTGTTTTTGTCCATGCGAGAACCACCCCGAAATCATTCCCACATTTTAGATATCTCCACCGAACAAGTCAAGCTTTTGGTGAATCCCCGGACCCTGCACGGGTGATAGCCTGCAAGTTCTTAACGCTGTCGAGTTTTGCTAAACACCCCGCGAACTTCGGTTGCGGTGTCCTGTCGCGCAAGGCTTAGTGCTATGGCCGTGAGCCGGGCTACTGCAGCCCGGCATACTCTGATTTACTGCGTGCCATAGGCGTGTTTCGACTAACGACTAGTTAGCTGCCTAGCCTTTTGCCGATCGAATTGTCGACAGATCCACTACGTCTGGTCGTCGAATGAGGGGAAGTAATAGCCGAAAGTCGCTTCCGGGATTCCCGCCGACATAATTGGTACGCCTGCGTGAACCCAAATCGGCGCCATTTCATCTCGATACATGGTCAGTATTTCGTCTGCTTCGTCATAAAAGCCATCGCCATCATTGTCGGTTATGTTATACGCCGGATCGTTTGGATCTCCGAAGATAGTATCCTGATATGTAGTGGCAAAAAACACGGACTGCCAATCGCTTGAGTCGAAATCTTGATCGAAGTTAAAATCGCCTTCCGACCAAGTGGAATTATCCTCCACACCGTCTTCATATTCTGCTGCTTCGAACATCGTGACTAGGTCTGACGAATTAAAAACGCCATCGCCGTTTGCATCGCCAAGCCACAACATCAGAACGTCGTTGATGTACTTTAAACCGTCTTCGTCGTTCAAGCTTCCGTTCCCGTCGTAGTCATAGTCCACCAAATCCTGAGACGAAGGAGTCGGAGTAATCGGATTGTGATAGAAGTCAAGAATTGCGTCGACGTCATCGCCATCGATCCGGCCGCTACTGTCGAAGTCGGCTATCTGAAGCTTGATTTTCTCAAACGTGTCGTCGACGAATGCTTGATTGAAAAGGTTGATCATTGCAAACTCGTCGTACTCATCCTGCGGCGTATCGGGATCATCAATTCCTGCAAAGTTGTACCGTGAACCGGCGATTTCGGCTGCTGACGCCGCTGGATTGTCCACGACATTTTCATCCCATCCTTGGAATTGATCCTTGATGATTTCAAAATCCCATGCCGTGCCGCGAGCTTCCCACGTCAAGAACGCATATTCTTCTCCATGATAACTATCCTGATAAATTACGCTGTCGGCAAGCGACGCCGGGTGGTAGTGGTATAGATCATCACAATTGGGATTGTTTCCGCACGGATTTTCCAGCGGATTATCGAACGCATACCGAACCTGTTCGTACGCAGTGGTCGGCACTCCCGCAGGTGGATTCAACTCTACAGCGTCCAGCAATCCCTTGGCGACGGCAGCGTTGCTCTCGCGGATCCAGTTCGCGTCGACAACGTACTCTTTGTCGTCGGGGTCTTCATAATCGAATTCCGATTTCTTAAGCCGCCTCGAAAAGACGACATACTCATCAGTACTTGTGGCCGGGATCACGCGGTCGGCGTCGGGATTGGCTGCGGTACGGCGATTGGCATCAACGTTGATTCCGTTGAGGATATTTGCATCAACTCCCATGATTTCCCATTCCGCTTCATCCAAAGGAAACTGTTCCGGGAAATCACCCACCGGACATTGTTCGCGGTCGGGAAGGCTGCATGGCGGTGGCGGATCGGGCACTGAGTAGGGATCGGATCCTAGAATGCCGATGGAATTCTCGTCGTAGGCTTCCACGAAATCATATGCTGCCACGGAGGTAATGATTGCGTCGTTGAGTACGCTTAGTGAACTAATCGTTTCATTGTAAGGATCGAATGTCGAAATCTCGTCTTCGTACAAGGCGCTCAACAGCAATTCGAAGATCGGATCACCGTTGATGGTTGTGCCGACATTGTTGTTCAGAGCGTCACTGCGAAACTCATCCGAGATCAGGATGAAATGCACGGCCGCGTTGGCTCGAAAATCGTAACCGCCATCGCCGACCAAATCGATCGCCTCATCAATCGCATTGTAGCCATCCTCAGACGTTCCGTCGTTTTCAAATGTTGCGAGATAGCTATCGATTTGATCGGCTGAGGCGAATGCTTCATTATTCACCTCTACGATTCTGGCTGGCACGGTGTCATCGCCAAACGCAAGTACGCCATAGCGATTTTGAGTTCGATCGATGATGTCGGCGTCCGTCGGGTCGTTCGGATCAAGTCCGGATACGTCCCCAACGCCGCGACTGACAAGTTTTTCCTCCAATTGACGAGCAATCAGACTAACCCACGGCCGAATTGCTTGACCATCGTTCGCGATGTCGATCTTTTGCGATCCTGATTCGTCAACGACAAATACGATGTCTGCTGTGGCAGCCAACATTGATCGATTTTCCAAGCTTTCGATGGACGTAATGACGTTCTTTTTCGCTGGACGCATAGCAAGATCTCCTTAAATGGTTTGATGTAGGCACAACAGTGCCGGGCAAGAAAGAACAGAAAGATGCCAAGCAAAGCAGAGCTAGGCGCAGTGACGCATCCCGCTAATTAACGGCAGGACGCCTAACAGAATATTCAGAACCGATACGGGTTCGGGAACGAAATAGATTCGATCAATTTCGACCTCAACGCCGCTGCGCGTTGTGACCGATAGTGAAATGCGATCCACATTAGAAGCGTCAAATGGGCCTTGAATGCGAAACTCATCCAAATTCATTGATATCGTATGCTTGCCGAGTTCGGTTAGAACTGCGCCTGCGTCGATTCTAGTGTCTTGCGGAGTGAGGATATCAAACCCGAGGGCAAGAGGCCCCGGGAAATCGTTTCGCAACGAAGATAGATTCAAGTCTACGTTTAGCGCTGAAAAGCCTCGCTCAGTCAGATTAAGCTGAACATTCTCATACGTGAGACTGAGAGATTCGACATAAACCTTCGAGTCAACGGCCGCGATTCCGCCGTCCCTTTCAAGGACGCCGACAGTAACAGTCCCACCTGGGCCAGGAATCGCCCGAATATCTTGTGCTCGAAAACGTCGTTCGCCACCAAGTACACCGGAGAGTCCGGTTTGAAGCTGGTTAAGCCCTTCACCGGGCGCCAGCGTTTCTTCGAAAAAACCATCGCTGAAATCATCAATGACCGTGATCTCTGCGGCGACGGCCGAAAGCTGAATAGAAATCAATAACGATACTGTAACAATTAGCTTACGCATGAAGCATGAAGCATGAAGCAT
>JAGQPC010000536.1 GCA_020426925.1 Planctomycetales bacterium
ATCACTGCGCTCCTGCTTAGGACCGAATGCGGTCCTCGATGCCGACGTGGCTCGACTTAGCTAGGCGCCGGTCTTGATCGTGTTCATTTGATTTGGCGGATGATGCTGGTGCAAATCCAGTCGTCGGCCCCACATCTCGATGGTGTAACGCCGACCACCGCTACCGCGGCTCCTAAAGTCCAAGTCCTGGTTCGACGCCGGGTCGGGATGCTTACGCAGCGACACCGAGGAACTAGGAAGTGCATCATGGCTACTCGCAAAATCCACGACGAACAGTTTTTTCGAAACGATGAGTAAACGACGCCGGGGATATCCTTCCGAAACTCACGTGAAACGAGGAACGCGCATCGTCCACGGCGACAAGTTGCTCGAAGAAAAGCTAGGTCGCAACGATCTGTGTCCCTGTGGAAACGGAAAACGATTCAAGAGGTGCTGTTTGAAATCAGGGCACTTTTGATGGCGTCAATCGCGACCACTACTTTTAGAGAATACAAATGACCGCTCGTGACTCGCGGGTGGTCTACTTGGCGCTGGAGCCAGATGGTTAGGCGGCTGCCTGGGGCACCGACGCGTAGCGTTGGTCTACAGTTGAAGTGGGTTCGATTCCCCACCGGCGTCTCTGACCAACCAACTGCAGGTTCGGATTACATCAATGCAAATGAAACATCTGAACCATTACCTCGTTGGGAGGTCATTGATTTGTGTCCAACTGCCTGTTGGGAGTACATGACGGTCCAAAGGTAGCGATGCCGGGTGACCGGCTAGTGAACGGTGCGGGAGTCTCAACGAGATGAGCGGGCCTGTCTGAGGTCAGCCATTCGTGGCTGATAACGGACGACCGAATGCGAAAGCAACACCAAAAACTCTCGGCAACACTTCGTTGGACGTTTTTCGAAACAGCAATTGAAAACAAGGCGACTGCCGGGTTGGACTACATGCGATCCGTCTGAAGTGATCAGGAGCCGCGCATAACGCGGTTTGCGGGAGCAATTCCCGTGCGGAGTTAGTCTGGCCCACACACTTCGTCGCCGACCATACATGACCGACTGCCGACTTGGAGTACATGCTTTGGGAGCCGGGGGTGTGGGTTCGAATCCCACTGGCGTCACTTTGTGACCACGACGCTATAGCTTAAGGGCAGAGCACCGCAGATTCTCTGATTCACAACTTCGTCGGTCACTTTTCACAATACATCCCAACTGCCGTATTGGAGTACCTGGCTCATAACCCGAAGGTTGCGGGTTCGATTCCCGCCAGCGCATTTTCCAAGCAACGGTTCGCGCTGTGGAGCAATGGTAGCTCGCCGTACGTCTCTGATGCACAACTTCGTTGGGATACCAAAACACACTCGACTGCCGGTTTGGAGTACATGGCTATGCAGGTTCGCCCCGTTTTCAGAAGACGCGGCGCCCGGCCCGCTTTCTTGATAACCAACGGGCCGGAACTCTGGCCAAACTTCGTCGAGTGTTTTTACTTGGGTGAACCGAAACGTTTGTTTACGCAACACATGATGGTAGCTGATTTGGTTCAGCAAACGTCAAGGGAAAAACGTCGATCCGACTGCCGGTGTGGAGTACATCAACCTGTAACGTTGCGAACGTCTCTGCACTTTCACCTCGTCGGATCATTTTTTTGAGAGGAGGTCACCATGGCCAACAAGACTTTGTTTTCCAGCAGAACAAGCACACTTCCTCGTGCCAACACGGTCAACGAGGCCGGTGGACGAGCCTACAAGCTGGCTCCGAAGCACGCGCTTGCGCAGATCGCAGCGACCGGTTGTTTCAACGGTGTGTACTACACAAGCGCCCAGTCGCAGCTGAACGAAGTGCGCGCGTTGATCGATCAGGTCGATGACAACGAGTTCTTGGCGAAGCTGGCTTTGTACGCTCGTGAGCGTGCGTTCATGAAGGACATGCCAGCAGCTTTGCTTGTTGTGTTGTCCACACGTGACACGCAGCTTGCGCACCGTGTGTTCGATCGTGTTGTCGATAATGGCCGAGTTCTGCGCACCGTGTTCCAGATGGTTCGCTCCGGTCAGTTCGGACGTAAGAGCTTGTCCTCAAGTTTGCAGCGTGCATTCCAGCGTTGGCTGAACGACGCGTCACTAGGAAAGCTGTTGTCGGCATCGATTGGCAACGATCCGAGCCTGCGAGACGTCTTGCGGCTGGCCCGACCGACGCCGAAGGATAACCAGCGACGTGCTTTGTTTGGCTGGTTGACCGAAAAGGATACGGCCCAGTGGGCACCGGCAACTGAGACAGACTTGCCGCGCGAAGTGCAGGCCTTGATTGCATACCGTCAGGCCGAATCGGAAGAGCAGCAGATCGAAATCCTCGCAGAGCTATCGGTCCGTTGGGACTTGTTGGCGGATGCCGCCAAGGGGCCGTTGGTCTGGAAGGTTATTGCTCGCAAGATGGGACCGCAGGCTTTGCGGATGAACCTGAACACGCTGTTGCGTCACGAGGTCTTTAGCAACAAGAAGCGGACTGTCGGAAAGGCAATCGCCGAGGCCATCGGAATCGGCCGATCCAAGGATGAAATGGTTGACTACGTCGCCGAGCCGCTGGCTGATCCGGAAGCAATTCGTCGTTCACGTCAGTTCCCGTACCAGTTCCTGGCTGCGTACCTGAACGCGAGCGATGAGGTGCCTCAGCAGATTAAGTCGGCTCTGCATCGAGCTGCCGAAATCGCGTGCGGCAACATCCCGCAGTTGCCGGGACCGGTTGTCATTGGTCTGGACACATCCGGATCGATGGGAATGTCGGTGACTGGTTGGCGTGGTCGCGGTGCGACGAGCAAGATGCGTTGTGTCGACGTTGCGGCGTTGTTCGCTTCGGCGATCTTGCGACGTAACCCGGACAGTGTGGTGGTTCCGTTCGATACGCGAGCGTACCGAGTACGGATCGATGCGGACGATTCGATTTTGAGTCTGTCCGAGCGACTGGCAAGGTACGGAGGTGGTGGCACGGATTGCTCGATCCCGTTGCGTGAAGCCAACACACAGTACCGAGACCGGCGATTTGCGGGTGCGGTATTGGTTAGCGACAACGAGAGCTGGGTCGGTACGGGCCGTTACGGCTCGACTGGTGTGATGACCGAGTGGCAGACGTTCGTGAAGAACCAGCTGCGACTTGGTGGCCACGACATCGTGGCCCCAAAGCTGGTTTGCATCGACATCCAGCC
>JAGQPC010000537.1 GCA_020426925.1 Planctomycetales bacterium
GCAAGGAGTTGGACAAGTTCGCCCAGTAAATTCAGGAAAGTTATTGGTCTTGTGCAATCGATTGAGCGCGTCCTGCCATCGATCGTTGTAAACCAGATCGTTCCACTCTGGGATGAGGTTATCGATCGGACAGCCCGTGGCGGACTGACAGAACGGAACTCCACAATCCATGCACCGAGCCCCTTGAGTTTTCAAGTGTTCGGTGTCGTGATCGGTGTAGATTTCCAGGAAGTCGTTTGCTCGCTCGATGGGGTCGCGGTATGGAACCGTTTTCCGTTCGAACTCTTTGAATCCTGTTGGCTTGCCCATAAGTGTTGGCTCCAAGTTTGTCGTTCGCCAGTTGCGATCTATGCGTTAGCATGGACCAATGGCCCGTGCAGTTTTGTTTCGTTTGGTTTAGTTGGCGTGTGAATGCGTTCACACCCGAGCCTTGGGCCCAAGCGACGACTCGCTAACCCGATGCCGCGAGTTGTGCCTGTTCCATTAGCACTCGCTTGTAATCCGTCGGCATGACCTTCACGAACTTATCGAGAACCGTATCCCATTCGGTGAGCACTTGTTTCGCCACGTCTGAACCGGTGTATTCGAGGTGTTTCTCAACCATCTGTTTGAGTTCTGATTTATCTTCGTCGGTTTCGACTTTCTCAAGCTCGACCATACCGAGATTGCACCTGAGATTGAAATCGCCTGTCTCGTCCAAAACGTAGGCGACACCACCGCTCATGCCCGCCGCAAAGTTGCGACCGGTTTCTCCGAGAATCACGACTCGGCCGCCCGTCATGTATTCACAGCCATGGTCGCCAACGCCTTCGATGACGGCTCGTGCTCCGCTGTTTCGCACACAGAATCGCTCTGCCGCGCGACCGCGGAAATAGGCTTCACCGCTGGTCGCTCCGTAGAGGCACACGTTGCCGACCAAGATGTTATCTTCCGCCGTGAACGAGCTGACTTTCGGCGGATAGATGATTATTTTCCCACCGGACAGACCTTTGCCTACGTAATCATTCGCGTCGCCTTCGACTTCGATCGTCACGCCCTTCGCCAAAAAGGCACCCAGGCTCTGCCCGGCCGAGCCGTTGAATTTGATCTGAATCGTGTCGTCGGGAAGTAGTTCCAGACCAAACCGCTTGGCGATGTTGTGGCTTAGAATCGTTCCGACCGTGCGATTCGTATTGATGATTGGCAATTCGATTTTCACTGGCGAACCGTCCTCAAGCGTCTTTGCGGCCAGTTCCAACAGCTTGTTATCGAGAGCCAATTCCAATCCATGGTCTTGTTTAATTTGGCAGTAGACGCCAACGTCCGGACGAGGCTTTTTCGCCGGAGCGAGCAATGCGGTTAGATCCAATCCGTCCGACTTCCAATGTTTGATGGCCGCGTTCGTGTCCAGCACATCCACTCGGCCGACCATTTCGTTGACCGTTCGGAAGCCGAGTTGCGCCATGATTTCGCGAGCTTCTTCTGCAACCATGAACAAGTAGTTCACAACATGTTCAGGCTTGCCAGTAAACTTTTTGCGAAGCTCTTCATCCTGCGTCGCGATGCCGACGGGGCACGTGTTCAAATGACACTTTCGCATCATGATGCATCCCATCGTAATCAATGGGGCCGTGCTGAATCCCATTTCTTCGGCACCCAACAATGCAGCAATCACAACGTCTCGGCCGGTCTTCAGCTGCCCATCGGTTTGCAGCACGACTCGAGAACGCAGATCATTCAACACAAGCGTTTGGTGCGTTTCGGCAATCCCGAGCTCCCATGGCAGCCCCGCATGTTTGATTGATGTCAGTGGAGACGCTCCGGTCCCACCAGTGTCGCCCGAGATCAGAATGTGATCAGCGTACCCTTTGGCGACGCCAGACGCGATTGTCCCAACGCCGACCTCGGAAACCAGTTTCACGCTAACCCGAGCAGACGGATTCGCGTTTTTCAAATCGTGAATCAGCTGCTTGAGGTCTTCAATCGAATAAATGTCATGGTGGGGAGGCGGGCTAATGAGCCCGACGCCCGGTGTCGAGTAACGAACGGCTGCAATTCGCTTGTCCACTTTGCGACCAGGAAGTTCGCCACCTTCACCTGGCTTCGCTCCTTGCGAAATCTTGATCTGTAATTCGTCGGCTTCGGTCAGATAGTTGATCGTTACTCCAAATCGACCGGACGCAACTTGCTTGATCGCAGAACGTCGTGAATCGCCGTTTTCATCGGGAGTCCAACGTCGTGGTTCCTCGCCGCCTTCGCCCGTGTTGCTTTTTCCGCCCAAACGATTCATCGCGATCGCGAGTGTTTCGTGCGATTCAGCCGAGATCGACCCAAAGCTCATCGCCCCGGTGCAGAACCGTTTGACGATTTCTTTTGCTGATTCAACTTCATCAATCGGGATCGGGCCGCCATTGACGTTTTCTTTGAACGTCAGCAAACCTCGCAAAGCACAACGAGTTTTGGCGTCGCTGTTGCAATGTGTGGAAAACCTTTTGAAGGCGTCACGGCTGTTCGTGCGGGCGGCTACTTGAATGTCGGCGATCGCCTGCGGATCCCACATGTGACGCTCACCTTCCGCTCGCCAATGGAATTCGCCGACATTTGGCAGCGTCTTCATGCGAGTTTCTTCGCGCTCGGGGTAGCCAATACTGTGGCGGCGAAGAAGTTCTTCTGCCAACACGTCAAAACTAACACCTTGAATGCGGCTAGCAGTGCCGGCAAAGCATCGTTCGATGACTTCGTCACGGAGGCCGACCGCTTCGAAAATCTGAGCACCTTTGTAGGAATGCAGCGTGGAGATTCCCATTTTGGCCATCACCTTCAGCATGCCCTTAGCGACACCTTTGCGGTAAGCGGTAACGACTTTTTCATCGTCCATGTCTTCCTCGAGCAGCCCTTGCTCATGAGCTCGCCACAACGCCTCGAAGGCCAAATATGGATTGATTGCGTCGGCACCGTAGCCGATGAGCAAGCAGTGGTGATGGACTTCTCGAGCTTCTCCCGATTCGACAACGATGCCGATTCTGGTCCGTTTCGACTGGCGAACCAAGTGATGATGGACCGCTCCTGTTGCCAGCAACGAACTGACTGGTACTCGGTCAGCAGAGATCGCTCGGTCGGTGAGCACGACTAGGCTGTAGCCTTCGTCGATCGCCGACTCCGCTTCCGCGCAGATCCGGTCGAGCGCTTTCGTCAGCCCTGATTTCCCTTCGGACTTCGGCCAAGTGATGTCGATGGTTTTCGTCGTCCATCCTCGACCGGCTTCATGCCGATCGATGTGCTGTAGCGCCAGTAGTTCTTCGTTGGTAAGAATCGGGTGCGGAACCAGCAATCGATGGCAGTCTCCTTCAGCTGCATCGAGCAAGTTACCTTCAGGGCCGATATAGCATTCCAGCGACATAACAACTTCTTCGCGAATCGAATCGATCGCAGGGTTCGTCACCTGGGCAAACAGTTGCTTGAAATAGTCATACAGCATCCGTGGCTGATCGGACAAACATGCGATCGCCGCGTCGTTACCCATCGAGCCAACAGGGTCTCGCTGTTGACGAACAAGTGGCAGCAGCATGAATTGCCCCGTTTCGACGGTGTATCCGAACGCCTGCATCCGCTTCAGAATGGTCTCCGGGTGGTAACCGTGTGGTTCATCATCAGGCTTCAGATCTTGGAGGCGAATGCGCTCTTTTTGTAGCCACTCGCCAAATGGTTTTTCGGCAGCCATCGTCTCTTTGACTTCACCGTCCGGAATCAAGCGACCTTCGTCAAAATCGATCAAGAACATGCGGCCCGGTTGAAGCCGACCTTTTTCTTTCACGATCGACGGGTCGACAGGCAACACGCCGACTTCGCTGGCCATGATCACGCGGTCGTCGTGAGTCACGTAGTATCGCGACGGACGTAAACCGTTACGATCGAGCACTGCGCCGATATACTTTCCGTCGGTGAACGCGATCGACGCGGGACCATCCCATGGCTCCATTAAGCAGGAATGGTATTCGTAGAATGCTCGCTTCGTTTCCGACATCGTGTCGTGGTTTTGCCACGCCTCCGGCACCATCATCATGACCGCGTGCTGCAGCGATCGCCCGGACATCAATAGGAATTCCAGCACGTTGTCGAACGTACCGCTGTCCGAGCAATCGGGCTCGACAATCGGAAACAGCTTCTGCATGTCGTCGCCGAACAGGTCGCTTTCCACGAGTCCCTGGCGAGCTTGCATCCAATTGCTGTTTCCGCGAAGCGTGTTAATTTCGCCGTTATGGCTCATGAAGCGGAGCGGCTGCGCGCGATCCCAACTGGGGAACGTGTTTGTCGAAAAACGCGAATGCACCATCGCGAGATGCGTTTTGTAATCAGGATCCGTGAGGTCCGCGTAGAATGGCAGCAGCTGCTCCGACGTAAGCATCCCCTTGTAGATGATGACCTTGGTCGACAGACTGCAAACGTAAAACATCAGACGCTGAGCCATTGACCTGTCTGTTCGATTTTGGTTACTGGCATTCTTGCGAATGATGTAGATCTTTCGTTCGAATGCATCACCTTCGAACCCGTCGGCTGCAGCGACAAACAACATTTCAATGTGCGGCATCGATGCGAGTGCAGTTGGGCCAATATCGGCCTTCTGCGGATCGGTTGGGACCAATCGCCAGCCAACGAGTTGCTGACCTTGGTCGGCGATTGCGGCTTCCACGTTGGCTTTACACTTAGCGCGTTCGTCTTCGTCGGTCGGCAGAAACACGATACCGGCGGCAAACTTGCCAGGTTCTGGCAAGTCCACGCCAAGATCCTCTTTCGCGACCTTCCGCAGGAAATCGTGAGGCAACCCAGTTAGCATCCCCGCGCCATCACCAGTGTTTGCTTCGCAGCCGCACGCACCTCGATGATCCATATTGCGCAGGACGACTTCGGCATCGAGCACGATTTGGTGCGAACGTTCGCCTTTAATGTGCGCGACGAAGCCCACACCGCACGCGTCTTTTTCAAACGCTGGGTCGTAGAGCCCTTGCTTTTCGGGAAAGCCAAATCGTCGTTTGCTTTGCATTGTCTATTTCCTTGCCTTACGTTCAACTTTTTGTGGCGGTGCAAGACCGCTTTGGGGGCCTGATTGCGTTAGTTTGCGGTAACGATTCGCGGTGCAATCAAGCTTCTGCGGGCGTCGTTTTTTTTATCGACGAGGCCGCGTCGTGGACGGGAACCGATTCCAAGTCAGGGATCGATCCCGAGTTCGGTGTTCGAATCCGAGGCTGTTCGAGCAAGAACTCGACAAACCGCTCAGTCGCTTCTGTTTGCTCTTTTCCTCGACGCCAAACAATTCCAAGAGGTCGTACAAGAGATGTTTCACCAACGAGCGGGATGGCCGCCAGTGTTCCAAAACTGACTTCACGGGACACGGTTGGTTCCGGCAACAAACCGATACCAGAATCGATCTCGATTGCTCGTTTCATCGTTTCT
>JAGQPC010000538.1 GCA_020426925.1 Planctomycetales bacterium
CGTTGGCATGTTGCTCGAAAGCTTTCATGTAACAAGTACTTTATGATTGCGGCTGGTGTTCAAGATTCGGCCCGGATTTCAGCCAACAAAGTCGAATTGTGATGGAACCGTTTGATCTAACCGACGTCGCTCGACAAGCACTCGTCACCACACTAGTGGTCACCAGCCCCGTTTTGGTCGTGGCACTTGTTGTTGGGATTCTGACCGGGTTTTTGCAGGCGGTAACACAAATACACGATCAGGCGCTGTCGTTTATTCCGAAGCTTTTCGCAGTTTTGATTTGTGCGGCAGTTTTCGGTCCGTGGATTATGGAGTACGTGGCGGACTACGCGACAACTGTGTTCTCCGCCCCCAGCATGTTTTGAAATACCGCGCAGTCTAAATGGTAAATGACTGAACTTGAATTCGTGGATCTCGACGCTCAGGCAATCACCCTGATTCAACTGTACGGCTTAACGTTTGTGCGATGTGCGACGTTTGTGTTCTGCGTGCCGCCGTTTTTTGGCCGTCCGTTGCCAATCCGTATGCGCCTTGTCTTTGCAGCGCTGTTGGCAATTTTCGCGAGTAATGCGAGTACCGCTGAAATTGCGATCAGAGTCGAGCTGCTAACGCTTATTCTTCAGGAGTTCGTCGTTGGATTCGCACTTGGTTTCGCGGCGTCCTCTGTGCTGACGGCATTTCAAATGGCCGGCAGCTTGATCGGACGACTTGCCGGCGGCAGTTTGATCTCGAGTTCTGCTTCGGACAAAGATTCACCGACAACCGCGTTCTATTACGGGACGGCGGCGACACTTTTGTTCGCCACGGGCGGCCACCGAACTGTCGTGAACGCACTGCTGATGTCGTTTCAATCGTTTCCCGCAGGTACTCAATGGACGTTGCCGAACAGTTTCGATTTTCTTTGTGAGGTCTTGACCACCAGTTTTGAATTCGCATTGCGAGTCGCCATGCCAGTCGCTCTGACATTGTTGGCAGCCAGTATCGTTACCGCATTGGCGGCTCGGTTTGTGCGGTCCTTCAGCTTTTTCGGAATCGGAATGAGCTTCAACGCCAGTCTGCTGGTCACGGCGATGCTTCTCGCGTGTGGTCTGATGCCGATTCTGTTTGAGCTTCATTTCGAGTCTGCGTTCGAACTGGCAACCGCATTTCTTCAGTCGATTCAGGTTTGACCGCGAGAGACAGACATGGCCGATTCGAATTCAAAGACTCCGACACCACGAGATCGCCAAGCAGCTCGGCAGCAGGGCCGAGTCGCGCTCAGCAGCGATCTTGCGACGAGCGTGAGCCTGATTGGTTCGGTTGTCATTGTCTATTGGAACGGCCCTCGATTGGTGGACGCAGCAAAGAACTTGCTCGCATCGCACCTTTCATCCGCGAGAGTCGATGCGGCAGAAACGCTGACGGAATTCAGCTCGGACGCGTATCACTTACTTCAAGTCACCGGCGAATGCGCACTGTTGATTCTCACGTTCGTTCTCGTGGCGTGGATGATTCAAACCGGGGCGTTGTTTGCTGTCGCCCGAGTCGTACCGGATTATTCGAGGATCAATCCGGTGGCAGGATGGACTCGCTTGCTCTCGATGGAGAACTCATTGCAGGCGTGTTTCAATCTACTGAAGATCGCGATTCTAGGAGCTGCGTTTTGGCTGTTCATGCGATCAAACTGCGATACGATCGCGTCAGTGGGACATGCTTCAACTGACGTGCTTCATGCCGCAGCTGGTTCAGTGCTTTACCACTTATTGCTTGTTAGCGCTGGTGCTTTGATCGTGTGGGGAGTCATTGATTACGCGCTCAAGCGAAATCGGTTCGAGACGAGTTTGGTATCCAATGACGAGCCGCGACGAGACATTCGTCCAATTACGAACGATCCATCGTCCACTCGACGACGAGGGTATCAAACGCAACCGCCGCCACACGCGTTAGATGATTAAGCGAACACCGCCCAATTCGGCGAGTCCGTAAGTCAATTTTCCGCCCGGTGAACCGATGAACATCAAATTGGTCGGAACGTGCCATTCTTTGGACAGTCGTGCGATTAGATCAGGGCCGAATTTTCCTGTGATTACGACGAACTCAATGTCGACTTCCGGATAGGCCTGATCCAAAAACTCCAAATCGCGTTTTAGATACTTGGGAACTTCTGATTCGTCGTTTACCACGGTCACGACTTTAATTCGGTTCGTATCTTCGTTTTCGGCGACATAGATCATCGCATTGTTCAAATTGGCGATGTTGTCGCCACGAGTAAAGAACACCACTTGTTGCGAGTTGATGTCCTCGATCTTCTTGCGAACCATCTCCGCCGCCGTTCTCATCGGCTTCACCAAGGAGATCATGACAGTCCGCACAACTCCAAGCATTAACTTCAAAATCGCGATGCGGTAGAGCATGATTCCGATCACGGACATCATCGGCAAAAAGTACATGGCGAAAACACGCAGATAGTCCGGGTCTTTGGCAACACTCGCAACTAGACCTATCAATACACCAGATATGGCGATCAGCACTGCTCCCCAATTTGCTTGTACCGGGCGTGGCAAACGAGCTCGCTTGACTTTCAACAGAATATTGCCGACACCGAACAGGGTCATCACGGTCAGAAACGATATCGTATAAACACCGGCGAGCTGTTCGACGTTGCCATTCGTGATGTAGTGGACCGAGCAACACAATAGGAAGAACGAAATCAGAATCCGATGCGTCGTGCCGCGCCGATTTGTCTTCATCAGGAACTGCGGCAGGCATCGGTCCAATGCCATTCTGCGAACAAGACCGTTCACACCAACGAAGCTGGTCAGTACTGCACCGCTGAGTACCAGAACCGCATCGATCGAAATGAAGCTTGCAAACAGTTGGCCTAGAGTGCCTCCTCCCAATGCTTCAGACCCCATTTTTGCGAGCAACTGGAGCTTGAGTGATTCGTCGGTCTGGATGGTGTCAATTGGGATAAGCGCAATTGCCAAAAAGGCCATCGCCGGATTGAATATCGAAACCGCAAGCCACATGTTCCTGAGCGTTTTCGGGAAAACTCCGGGTTCCTGTTCCTCAACAAAGTTCGCCGAGCTTTCGAAGCCGGATATACCGAGTAACGCGACGCCAAAACCAATGAACAAAGCATAGAAGAAAGAACGCTTAGTCTTTGTATACGTTTTTGGAGCTCCGTGTTCGTCGTCAACGTCTTGGTCGGTGCCAGATTCTTGCGGATCAGTTTCGGATTCTTTTGCGGCAACATGCTTGCCCGAGTCTTCGTCCTCCTTGTGAATGGTGATTTCAGAACTCCAGTTTGTCCTGGCGACGTCGAGTCCGTTTTCACCGCACACGAAAATGAGTCCTGCTATGACCAGCAGCGTCAGCGTAACCAAGTGCGTAACAAAAATGAAAATAGCGACGTTTGCCGATTCAGATATTCCCCAGACCGTCAATACCGTAAAGAGTCCAAGGAGAATGATTGTCGCAGGGAATGCATCAAGAGTCGTAATCAAAACCTTCAGGTAGTGCATTGCCTCATTGGCCGATATCACGGCGGTAGCCATGTAGGACAAGATCGTGAGGCACGCGGCTACTGATGCACGAGATTTACTCGTCGTATTCAACAGTGCGTTGTAGGCGCCACCGTTCAACGGCAACGCGCCTACAACTTCCGCATAGATTTTGCGAAATAGGAACAGCATCGCCGCCACAATGAGCAGCGCAAACGGAGCTATTTTTCCGGCCGCTCCGATGGCTACTGCTGACACATACAAGCATGACGACGTAATGTCGTTTCCGCAGATTGCCGTTGACGCGAATTGCCCCAGTTTTGGGTGTGCTTCATGTTTTCCAGAGATGTCGGACACTGTTCTTTCCTTGTTGCGGCTCAATACGCGACGACTACATCGCCGAAGACCGAATGCGAAAGCATAGGATGCAATTTGGCAACACGATCCGTTTTTGCCTCGGCCATTGGGACTATATCGATTAGATGGGTTGGTCCAAGTAGGACCAGACGACAATCGCGCGAGTGCTTCGTGAATGGCTCGAGGTGTAGATCAGCACGCCCAGGAGACTCGGCTCCGCGAACCTGCGGATCAGATAAAACCGAGGGTCTCGCGTGACTTTTTAGGCAGCTGGCCAGTTTCTTCGTCCGTCAAGTGGCCCAGATTGGGAGTTTTCTGCCGTTTCTCTCGATCTTGACGCTCATCCGCAGCCAGCTCTATACTCCCAGATCGGCTTTAAACCAACGAAATGCACATTCACTGTGCGCAAGCGAATTCGCGGGCTGAAAATATGAAAACGGAACGTCGCCACGAACTTCAGAACAATGATTTGGCGGAAGTCCTAGCAACCTTTTTGGAAAAATACCGCTCGCAGGCAGGGCTAGTCGGCGGATTGGCGGCACTCGCTATCGCCGGGTTCTTGGCGTTGTCCTACATGTCGCAAGCCACTCAACAAGCGAATGCGGGAAGCTGGTCGGCATATTTTCAAGCCGCCGAAATCCCCGGCTCTGATGAACGCCAATTCAATGCAGTGGCCGAAGACTTTGGCGATACAGCCGCAGGGAACTGGGCGAAGTACTCGGCAGCTCAAAGTGTTCTTGGCCAGGCGACGCAGGCGGCCTTTACCAATCGCGAAGACGCAAAAGCAAAACTCGAAATCGCCAAGAAACAATTCGAAAGCGTAATCACCGTTAAAGATCCGATGCTGCGATCGCGAGCCATGTTGGGACTCGCCCAATCGCTTGAATGGTTAGGCGCTCTGGGTGGCAGTGATTCGCTTCGTGCCGCTGAAAAACAATATGAAGCAAA
>JAGQPC010000020.1 GCA_020426925.1 Planctomycetales bacterium
AAGATCTCACCCAGAGATACCAATCCGCGCTCGCCATGGCCGATGACTTGCGGCGATTCGTGAACCGGTATGAGATTTCCGCACGACGCGTCCGTTCATTGGGAAGAGCCGTGCGGTGGTGCCGCCGCAATCGAACCGTTGCGACTCTCGCGGCAATGTTGTTGCTTGTCGTCACAACGGCCTTGGCCGGGTTGGTTGGTCTACATCTGAAACGCGAGCGAGTGCTAACGAATGGACTGGCGGTGATCGACTCACATTTGGCTTCGAACAACGACTTTGGGGCGCTACGCGAAATCAGTCGCCTGCGAGAGGAATTTGGAAATCGTCACGAATTGCGGACGCGATACGAAAGCATCGGGCGCGAAGTCGTGATCGACTCAGACTATTCAAAAGCCACCATTCAGGTCAAACCGATCGAAAGTCCCGACGCCGACTGGCTTGAGCTGGGCAGTTTGACGACTTCTCCACTCAAGGTGCGACTTCCATACGGCAGTCTTCTGGCAAGAGTCACACAACCAAATCTTGAAGATCACGAGATGGAAATCGTTCGTTCGAATGATTCCGCCTACCGTGTTCTTGCGCCGACCCATTCAGGCATGGTTCGCGTGACACCAATAACGGTGTGGAGGAACGTCCCGTGGAGACGGATGCAGAAGTTTCCGGACCTGAGCGAGTATTCCATCGATCGCTACGAAGTCACGAACGGTGAGTTCTATCGATTCGTGCTGGACGGCGGATATGGTGGAGATGGCCGAGAAGAAAAATGGTGGGTAAACACGTTGGGTGCGGAATGGAAGAACGCTGTAAGCGAGTTCGTCGACAAGACGGGTGAACCTGGCCCCAAGTTCTGGCAAAACGGCAAATACCCAGCGGGCATGGAGGATTATCCCGTGGTTGGTGTGAGTTGGTACGAAGCGATGGCCTATGCAAAATGGGCCGGAAAACAGCTACCAACCGTTTATCATTGGTTGGAAGCAGCCGAGTTTACGGGTGATTACTTACCTCTCGGCGTTTTGTCCCGCAGCAACATCGGTGGGCGCGATGTGGGTCGCCGAGCAAATCGTGATCCGCACTCATTATTGAGTGTCAATCCGTACGGTGCGTTCGACATGGCGGGCAATGTCAAGGAATGGTGTCTAAACGAAGAGGCGGATTCGCGGCGTTTTGCCATGGGCGGAAGCTGGCAAGACGATCCAAAAGTGTTTCACGAACCCATTGCCCTGTCGGCCTTCGAGCGGTGCGATGACACCGGGTTCCGCTGCGCGCTGTATGAAAAATCCAATCAATTAGCCTCGGCACATCCGATCCAGTGGAGATCGTTTGCGGCCGTGAGAGACACCTTACCACAGCTCGAAGATTGCAGGGATCAATTCGAATACCCGAAGGACAAGCCGTGGGCAACCAAAAAGCTTGAGCCCGTCTCGATCGACGGGATTCACTATCAAGCGTTTCAAATCGACACGGTTAACAACCAAGATGACAGGATGCTCCTTTATGTGGCGTATCCTCCTATGAAAGGATTTGTTCCTCCCTATGAAACGGTAGTCGTTGGCACTTTCCTGGGTTTTGACGCGAACCGCGGAGTGCCAAAGTGGATTCCGTCGGATTCGATCGCGACATTTTTGAATCGAGGTCGAGCGGTTGTGATTCCGGTTCTATTTGGAACTGGTGACCGTATTGACTGGGAAAACCGTCCGCCGTTTGGCGCTCGGCCCGATCAGGTTGACGCTTACGGCAGGACGGTTGTCAACATCGCGAAGGACTTCAGCCGGACGATTGATTTCATTGAGCAGTTCGAGGAAGCGACAGGAATTCCGTCGGTGCTTGACAAAGATCGCATGGCTTATTGTGGAATTGTCTATGGCGGCTGTGCTGGTCCGATTTGGATGGTCGCTGACTATCTGACACATGACAGACGTTGGCGAGTGAAGGCAGCAGTACTCACCGACGCGTTTCTTACCCAATGCCTTCAACCACCGGAAGTCGATCAAATGGCTTATTTGCCGCATCTGACAGTACCCACGATGATGCTCAACTGCAGATTGATTTCAACAGGACCGTACGATCGAGCGCAAAAACCGATGTACGAACTGCTGCCGTTGCCCGATGATCAGAAAGTATTGAAAGCCTTTCCGCAATACACTCATGGAATCCCCGCAGCCGACTTCGGCATTTACGCAAATCGCTGGCTGGATGATCACCTCCGAAAATAATAATCTGTTCAGACCGATGCATATGCGCCGTGATCTCGATAGCACGGTCGCTCCAGTCTATGTCCCCGATCTGACCGGGGCTTCGTGACAAAGGTGGGCGCGACTTGTACGCGCACGACAGCTGCTGAATTCGGAATCACCGCAGCATTTGGAGGATTCTGAAGTTGCCGAGGCTGGACAAACTTCTTTCAGGTCGTCGTCAACAGCGGGTACATCAACCTCAGAAGTTAGCCAGTGTCGGCAGGTGCCACTGCTGGCTTGTCCAGCAGTGCTTGATGTATTGGTCAATCGAACAACTTAGTTTTCCATCCGACAATGCGAGGCAAGTCCGGTTCCACTTGGGCTCGGCTTCGAGGTAGAACCTTGCACTTGACCACTTCCACTCGATCGCCCTTTGGCAAAGGTTTCTCCGAACGGGATTCACGTGAATGTAGTTGATTGCTGCTTGAATGGCCTGTGGCGATTCAAGGTTGCGATCATCGCCAGGCCCCTCTTGCCAGTAGCGAAGCGTCTCCACATCCCGACGTTGCCGAATCGTCAGCTTGCTGAGTAGACGGCTGTGCTTTTCAATCAGGCGAGCGGCAGATGAAAGTCTACCAGCCGTTAGTGGTCCAGCGACTCCGATCGCTGGCACTCGCGGGCGAAGCCGCGAGACTACGGGTAAAGCCTCTTTTGCCTTTCGCCTAAGCAACTGCTTGATCCTGTAGGAATAGGGACGTTTGATTGCCTTGAGCAATCCCGACACTTGACTCTCTTCCGACGTCGGTAGTACGAGCAAATGAACGTGCTCGGGCATAAAGACAAACGCAATCAGATCAAAGCCGTGGCGTGTGGTCGCTCAAGTAATGGAGTCTGCCAACATACTTCGCCAGACATCGTTAGTCAGCAAAGCCATTCGTCGATAGCATGAAAACGTCAGCTGTGGACCGCTGGATAATCTTCGAAATGCTTGATGGTCTTACGATGAGGCATCCACGCATTGTCTGTTCACGGCACTGCTGGACAAGCCAGCAGTGGCACCAGTGGCACCCAACTCGTACTCTTAACTCCTCCGCAATTGTTTATTGCCAGTCGCACGACGTGTTGTGTGACCCTTGGCCGACAAACGGACCGTCAACGGGCCTTCACGACGAAAGTCCAACTATTTCCAAAAGCTTGAGGGCGTTGGTGGATGGGGCGACGCCTTCTCGCATTTGATAGTCGAATGTCATTTGTTCGCCGTCTGGGCCGTCGTCGATGAGTTCGCGGAAATGGACGGTGTGGCAGAGATTTTCGATGTCGGCGTTGCTGGAAAGTTCGAGATCGTGTGTCGAAACAGCTCCGATGGCTTCGTTTGCCACAAGCTGGCGGATGACTCGAGCGACTGCGATGTGGCGCTCGACAGAGTTCGTGCCTTGTAGAATCTCGTCGAGCAAGAACAGTAATCCGAATTCGCCTGACTGCAAATCGACCGAGCGGTCAACGACGGTTTTTAGCCGTCTTAGTTCGGCCATGAAGAAGGAGACGCCGTCCTCCAACGAGTCCTGTACTCGCATGCTTGTCTGCACGATCAATGGAGGCATTGTCCACGAATTTGCACAGACCGGGGCGCCCATTTGTGCAAGCACAGAGTTAATGCCGATCGAGCGCAACAGTGTGCTCTTGCCCGACATGTTTGAGCCGGTCACTAGCAGGAAAGAACCCGGTGGTCCGACTTGAACGTCGTTCGCAACAGCTTCGCTCGGATGCAGTAAAGGATGGCCGACGGCCGAACCGACGATCGGTTCGCCTCGCTTCGTAACGGTGGCGAATGTCCAATCGGGATTGTCATGGACCAAGGTTGCAGTTGAGCTTATCGCTTCGAAGCGGCCGATCGCTTGGAACCATGAACGAACTTTGCTTCCGTGTTGCTTTTGCCAGTTTTCGAGCCGCACGAGCGTATGGAAATCGAGCAGCGTGACCAGTTGGATTCCGATGTGGATGACTCCGAACAAGGGCGACAATCTAAGATTGGCGACTCGCATGATTCGGGCCAGCTTGTTAAGCAGCGCGCACGGATCGTCGTTTCCAGCTCGCATTTCTAGTTTGAGGTCATGGAGCCACGGATCGTCATCGGGAAGCTGTGCAATGAGCTGAAACAGGTTTCGATACCAATCGATATCATTGCTGCGAGAATTCACTTGGCCAAAAATGTGGTGCACGCTGGGGGAAAACAGAACGTTCACGACTCCACTGACAAACATCAAAACACAGAGCATTATGAACGCAAGATTCGTCAGCGTTTCTTGAGACGCCACGAACCCAATTCCCCAAAGCACAACAGAGGCAAACAGCAATCCGGTTAAGAATCGCACACCGACGAGCAATGCAGAGTTTTTCTGAAGCCAAGGTCCGCTTTCTGCCCATTCGGTGAAAGCCTGCGGGCCTGCGTCGCTGGACGCGAGCATCCGGCCTCGAAGCTCTAGCTCCTCGAGCAACGGCATTTGGTCCGCAAGAACAGTCGCAGCCTTCTGACGTCGTTGTACTTCTGTCTGTGACGCCGGATTTAGAATCCAGTGAGCTAGAGTCTCGATGCCCATCGGTGTATGGCATCGGTTTACTAATTGAAAAAGAGATGCCTTTCCGAACAGATTCAGATCGTGCGCTTCGACACTTCGATCTTGCGGTAGGTCTACCTCATCGACCACCAAACGTTTCCAGTCGCGTTCGATTCGCGCGAGCTGGATCCTTTGGATTTTGCGGCGGTGCTTGATGACGCTCATCTTGGAGATTGCGCGTTCATGACGACCGACCAGCATCAAGAAGCCGAATCCAATCAGGCCGAGCACGCTATAGCCGACGGCTTCATTGATGACTTCATTGAAGACGCACAGCAGCACTCCAATGCCTGCGAAAAAGGCAACGCCTCGCTGCCATGAGAGCGCGCGAACCAACGATTCGGCTTCTGCAAGGTGGCCGTCTAATTCGCCAATACGACTTTCATAGTATGCGGCGGGCGACGCTTGCGGTTCTCGTTGGGCAACGGCTGATTCCTTTGACATTTAAGCTCCTTGCGATCACCAATTGTTGGTCACGTTGAAACGACATTCGCGGTGATGACGGTCGATCGGGTCGAAACACTACCGTCGTCACCCAATTTGGGTTCGCCCACCGAATTCTCGGTCCGTGCGTCCATTTTTCGCTACATTGTCGTAAGAAAGAATAGGACTCATTCTGGCCATGGATTGGTTTCGACAACCGATTCACTAAAGTGGGCCCCACCCATGGCACCTCGCGTTACTTGGAAAGGATTCCTGAATCTGAGCTTGGTTTCTGTTCCCGTCAAGGCGTATACGTCGTCCAATTCTGGCGGGTCGATTACGTTGAATCAGCTGCACGCCGAGTGCAATTCGCGGGTGAACTACAAAACCAGCTGTCCGGTTTGTGGTGACATTTCTCGTAGCGACATCGTGAAGGGCTATCAGTACGCAAAAGATCAGTACGTCGTAATCGACTTAGATGAACTCGAAAAACTGCGAACAAAGGATGAGACGCGTGCAATCCGAATCGATAAGTTTGTCGCGCCGGGCAAAATCGACCCGGTCCATTATACTGACACGCATTACTACTTGCTGCCCGACGGTCCTGCGGGACAAAAGCCATACGCGCTTTTGATCGCAGCGATGCAGGTGAAAGATGTTGAATGCATCGCGCAAGTCGTGCTGCACAATAAGGAGCAGTTGGTGCTCGTTCGTCCTCTGGAAGGTCTCTTGTGCATGACGGTGCTCAAGTACGCGACTCAGGTGAAATCGATTGAGCAGTTTACCGACGAGCTGAATCCGGTCGAGGTTTCTGACGCGGAGCTGCAACTAGCTGGGACGCTGATTGATGAAACGACAGTCGACGATTTAGATTTGTCCGAATACACGGACGTCTACACGGAGAGGTTGAACCAACTCATTGAATCTAAAGTCGAAGGCAAGCAGCTTGTTGTTCCTCCGCAAGCCGACACGCCTGACGTAGTGGATCTCATGGATGCATTGAAAGCGTCTGTCGCGCAGTCGTTAGAGATACAACGAGATCGTGGTGTTGCGTGCAAAAGTGCTGCATCAAAGAAAACTAAGAAGAAATCGGTCCTCGCAGAAGAGCTTGCAAACCCAACTAAAAGGAAAACCAAAACGAAGAAAAAGAGTGGCTAACATTCGGATCCATCAATGCACTTATTAGCCGCCCAAATGTCTACTACACGTAGCCGCGTGTGATGCTTTTCACACTCATGGCGTTCGCCGTCATCTGCTACTTCGGCTTGCCGAACTACGACTGCGCGATGCAATCTTGATTGGCACAGCAAGAAGAGTGGATAACCTTCTAGGAGTCGTGCATCTGCTGACGAAATCCGACGCGTGCAATGTTAAGCACAACAGCGCGGGGCAGTTCAGCCAAATAAACGTCAACACCTGTCTCTCACTTCGCCGACAAAAACCACATTGGCTTTTCGGTTTGTAACGGTAGTATTGACAGATCGCATTCTTTGTGATGCGAACTTGTCCATGGGGTCTCTCAACGTTATTCAGCGCATTAGAAGGATTCGTGTGTCGACGAGAAGTTTGGTGTGACACCCACAAAGGAGTTCTGGGTGGACGTGCAAACGCATTGGCAAGCGACGTGGGAAGAAGGCACAAATCGTCGCGGGCTGTTTGCATTGAATCTGCCCACGGGAGTGTTGGCCGGTACGTTACCGGCTGACGTTTTTTACTTTCAGTCAATCTGACTACATGGGGATCAAAATGAAGTACTCACAAATTCTGGCTACGGGTGCGCTAGCATTTTTTGCTATTTGTAGTGAGGTCTATTCCGTAGATGGATTAGAACGACAAAGCACACCTGATATGGAAGCTCATACAGACACAGACGCACGCGTGTACAAAGACAACGTCTTAATGGATTCCGATCCAGGCAGCGACGACGAGGTGCTGTACACTCATCACAACAATTCGTTGCAAGTCGCGGCTCAGAGTGGCGGTTGGGCATCCTATAGTGACGCAGATGGAAATGGCAACGCACTCGTAAACGCTGATGCTCTATCGACTTGCGATGTTGCTGCTGGCGCTACGGCAAACACTATGTCGTTTAGTTCGTCCGGCGAGTATTATACCTACGTTCAATCTACGGTACCTTACTATTCAAGTGCCCCAGTGTTTCGTTCGGAAGCAGACTCAGAGGGCAATGCTTGGCAGATAAGTGTTGTCAAGCAGAAATCGGGACAAGCGAAAACCGTTTTGGGCACGCTGCAGATTGAGGCCTCGCGTGTGAAGGGCGCAACGGAACTTGCATATGGATCCCTGGTGGACGTTGCTTTTGCTGACAGCGATCTGAACGGTATGTACTTGGGTGACAGGTGGACAGTGTTCGGTACTCTTCAGCAAAAAACGACATCCAATCCGAATGCGTCGCCAGTGACTGTCCTTTACACAACTTCGGGGCGAGAGTTGTTCCATCTAGGTTCAGCCTCTCAAGTGATCACTTCGAACGCCCTGTTCGAGGTCCAGACAAGTGCGAAGAACAATTCAATTAAGGCGGTCTCGACTAGTCACAATCCGACGCAAGATGAAACGAGCTGGGAGTTGAATGCGGACCTTACAGTGGCAGTCTTTTAGGATGATCAGGAGACTCTCGGAATGAGATACCTTTGCTCAATACTGGTGTTGCTGGTGTCGTTTAATGTTTGCTCCATTGGGCGAGCGAACGGTGTACAAAAAGAATGGCAATCGACATCGTTGTATGATTTGCTTAGTGAACAGGCCGTTGGAGAGAAACTAGTGCTGTCCGACGAACAGCGTGAAGAGCTCTCTGTTTCGGACAACGAGGTAGAGGGCGAGATTGTCAAGAAGCTACAGCGGGCAATGTTTACGATAACCGACCCGACAGCTCGCGCCGACAAGGCAAAAGAGATTATTGCGTCTCGACATGATCTTGAAGAAGAACGGCTGAAGCAGATTTTGCTCGCACACCAATTGGAGTTGCTGAAAGCAGTTTGGCGTCAAAGGGAGATCGACCGACGTGGTTTGGCCGATGTGTTAGTGAATGCTAAGGCTGCTCTGAAACTGTCCGATGAGCAAGTCGAAGATCTTCGCAGTTTAGAAGATTCGTCGCGCGAAGAACGCGAGGTGACTCTTCGCCGCTTGAAGAAGGAAGCGGAAGATCGGTTTTTGGGAACGTTGACGGAATCCCAGAGGCAAGAGTGGACGCGTCTGTTGGGAAAAACGACTGATATTCCGAAAGAAGAGGAATAGAATGCTCTAGGTCGTTGCATCGCAAGTAGTGAACGAGTCGCACGCATATGCGTTCTCGTTCACTACGCTTTTTTCGGTCCCATTGAAGCGAACGCTACTACGGATAGGTTTGCTACTAGACCGTAGAGGCCAGGATGGATGTCGAACGGTTTGCTGTTCACCGCAAATGCGAGCGACAGTGCGATGGCCACGCCGACTGAAATTCCTAGGAAGATCGCATCGCCTCTGATTTTCTTAGAGTGCACGCCAATTAGAAATGCGGGCCCTAGTTGCACGAGCAGGTCGAATTTGCGGTCTAGCAGATTGACTAACGTTGTGCCTCGCAATTCAATCGCGAAGAAAACGAGCACAACCATCAAAACCCACGAAACCGCTTTTCCGAATTTGGTTAGGTGTTTCTCGCTGGCATCAGTTCTGATCAGACGCCCGTAAAGGTCTTTAGTTACCATCGACGAGATCGAAAGCAATACGGAATCTGCTGTCGACATAACGGCGGCCAACACGCCGGAAAACAGTACGACAACCAGGCAGTAGCCGAAGAACGATTCTTGCTGGATTTCGCGGCAGACAACGAACAGGACGGAATCTCCTTCCAGCCCTTCGATGTTCGCAGCCGCGATGACGCCAACGATGACCGCTATCAGCGCTGTGGTTAACGGGAAGAACGCCATCACCATCAGGCTGCGCCGCAACGCTGATGCAGATTCAGCGGCGTACAGGCGCTGGATTGATTGCGGATAGAGGGCTCCACCGATGCCAACCATCAGAATGTAGCTGATCCATTCGCGTTGCCAGGCCCCATTTGGAACTGCGACTTTGTGCCGGTGTTCGCTCGAATCCATCAAAGTTTGTACTGCATCGCCCAGGCCGCCAAAGTGGTTCAGCACCACCATTAGTAGCACAAAAAAACCAACCACAAGCACCGATCCTTGAATTACATCGGTCCAGACGACGGCACGAAATCCACCTAGCGATTCGTAGATCACAATGATCAGCGCTAAAACGCCGACGCCGATGTAATAGGCTTGGCGTTTAGTATCGGCGTCTTCCGGTGCGAGCCCTTCTAGAACGCTTCCCATGGCCATCAATTGAGCGAGCAAATAATTCGAGATCGCGATGACCATGATGCAGGTCGCCAAAACATTCAAGGGCGTGTGGCCGAAACGATCCGCAAGAAAATCGGTTGGCGTGATGTAGTCTCGCTGCTTGGCGAGGCGAAACAATTGCGGAGCAAACGTTAGATAGACCACGACGATGGCGGTCATGAAGTGAACACAGGTCACCCACGACAGTCCAATTCGGTATGCCTTGCCCGAAAAACCAAGCATCGTGTTGCCGCTGTACTGGGTCGAATAGAGCGTGAGCAGCAGCACGACAAATCCGATGCCGTTGCCCGCTAGGTAGAAGTCACGCATCGAATGTTTCTTGCGCGCTCGATAGCCAAACGCGCCGATCACAAATAGTGACAGCAGATAAATCCCGATAAAGACCTTCGCACCGGGGCCGAACGGAACGAGCTGGTTCATCACGCGGCTCCCGTTTCGTCGTCCGTCAGAGTTTCATCTTGCTCGTCGATCCACAGAACAGCAAACTGAATTGCAGTCAGCACAGAAACGACGGCTGCTACGACGACCGAAACGCTAAACCAAAGCGGGATGCCGAGGAAAAGCTCGTTGCCAGAATAGGGCGTGAATTGCCAGTACCACGGAACTCCCGCCACGATGAGAATGAGCAACGTGGCGATTCCGGTGTACCGAAGCATAGAAGACGTTCGTCAGTCGGTGGCGAGATTATAAAGTGCGAGAAACACACTCATATCACGCAGCGACTCGAATGTCGAGTGTTTCGATTTCCAAATCGGTTAATCGATCGATTAGTTCACGCGCGGTTTGAGGGCGCTTGAGGGGATCTTTCGCGAGCATCATTGCAACAAGCTCCGCCACATTGCTAGGAATATGGCTGTGCAGCTGTCTCAAATCCGCCGGCTGTTCGTGCAGATGCGCCTGGATCAAACGTGATTGATCACCGTATGCAAACGGAAGTTCGCCGCTAAGCATTTCGAACAACGAGACACCAAGCGAGTAAATATCGCTGCGACAGTCGGTTGCCGATGTTGATGTGAACATTTCCGGAGCGATGTAGTGCAAGGTGCCAACCACAGGTCGATCCCACGACAGCATCGGCTCGTCCGGCCGCAACGCGCACCCAAAGTCAATCAGCGTAGCGTGCCCCTCTGGAGAAACGACGATGTTCGATGGTTTGACATCCGCGTGTATCCAGCCTTGCTTGTGCAGACCTTTCAACGCCATCGCGGTTTGCCGCGCGATCCACAGTGCTTGCGGCACCGAAATACGTCCGATCGCCGCGATCGCCTTGTTCACTGAAGCTCCGTTCAGTCGAGGCATGACCAAGTAGTATGGAGGCTTAATTAACCCACATTCCAGAATCGGCACGATGTGCTGTTCCGTTACATTTCCTCCAACTTCCGCTTCGCGGTGCAGCGTGCCAAGCGCCAATTCATCAGAATCGTAAGGAGCCTTTAGCACCTTCAAAACGTAATCGGATGGCCAATCAGGCGGGCACCCTGTCGGTCGGGCAAGGTAAAGATCGGTCAGCGTCCCGCTGTTTGTGTGACCTTCGATCAACCAGTTCCCAATCGTCGCGATGGGGCTGTGTGATGCAGCGATGTTGCCACTGGGACTGATGTAGCGGGGCGCGCTGGGAGCGCGTGGTGTTGTTTTATTGCTCATAGGAAGGGATTGAGTGTGGAGCAACAGGTAGGGATGAGGAATATAGGTTCCATCGGTCGAATCGATCGGAAGGATGAACCGAAAAACCGGAATCCGAGCCTCATAAGCAGATTCCTGGCTCGGACACTTGCTCGACGTAGTGTCGACATTTAGAATCGGTCCCTTCGCCGTAAGTGGCGGCGTGCATAGTACTTCCGCCCATTGTTGCGGCAAATCTGAGCAGCAGTATGCGTATTTCGGGGAGCGACGGTCTCACTCCGAGTTTTGGAAAGGCTCAAACGATGAACGCGTTTTTTACATTGACGACAAGACGCATCCTGGTGGCGGCAGCACTGTTGGGGCTCGCACTTAGTGGTTGCAATTCCAGCAATAGCTCTAGCTCCACCAACTCTGGTGACGGCGATGGTGACCGTGTGAGCATCGCATTTGTCACCAACCAGATCGCCAGTTTTTGGCGCATCGCCGAAGTCGGATGTAAGGATGCCGGCAAGGACCTTGACGTTGACGTTCGCGTTGTGATGCCTCCAACCGCGACGGCTGTCGAGCAAAAGCGTCTCGTCGAAGACTTGATCGTCGGAGGAATTGATGGAATCGCGATCAGCCCCATCGACGCCGAAAACCAAATCGAACTGCTCAACCAATGGGCTGCTCAAATGCCACTCATCACTCAAGATTCCGACGCACCAGCGAGTGATCGGCGCATGTACATCGGCATGGATAATTATCTGGCCGGCCGAATGTGTGGCGAGCTGGTGCTCAAAGCGATTCCCGATGGCGGAAACGTCATGCTGACCATTGGCCGGCTGGAACAAGACAACGCCAAGCGGCGACGACAAGGAGTCATCGACGTGTTGTTGGGACGATCTGAAATGCCCGACGATTACGATCCCGTTGGACAAGAGCTGAAAGGCGACAAGTACACGATCATCGACACGCTTACCGATCAAGGTGACGAAAACGTCGCAAAGCGAAAGGCAGAAGACGCGATTACGACGTACCCCGAACTGAATGCGATGGTTGGGCTGTTTGCGTACAACCCACCGGCTTGTCTTCAGGCGGTGAAAAGCCAAGGCAAGGTCGGACAAATCCAAGTAATCGGTTTCGATGAAGATGACGTCACATTGCAAGGCATCAAAGACGGCCACTGCATCGGAACGGTTGTCCAGAACCCGTACGAATACGGATACAAGTCGATTGAGATCGTCAAATCGCTGATTGAGGGCGATGATTCGGTCATTCCAGAAAACAAATTCATCGACATACCTGCGCGCACAATCGACGCCAGTAATGTCGACGAGTTCTGGGACGACCTGAAATCAAAGACAGGCGGATAAGAATCGACTCGGCTCGCGTTACTGCATTAACCACGTCTCGACATAAAAGATCTTCGGCCGAAACTCAGGTGTCGGTCGAACTCATCGTACTTCCACATGTCTGAACTGACGCCGATCCTTAAAGTCGAAGACGTTTGCAAAGGGTTTCCTGGTGTACGTGCTCTGCACCAGGTCAGCTTGGAGATTGCTCCAGGCGAAGTCTTGGCGGTCATTGGCGAAAATGGCGCAGGCAAAAGTACGCTGATGAAAATTCTTGCCGGCGTGCAGGAACAGGACTCCGGAACCATCTATGTCAACGGCCAGCCAGTTCGCATCGATTCAACGCGAAAGGCAATGGAGCTGGGAATTGTTCTGATCCATCAAGAGCTTAACCTGGCGGACAATCTTGATGTCGCGTCCAACGTCTTTCTTGGCCGCGAACCACTTTCTGGCGGACTCATCAATCAGAAGAAGATGGTCCATGACGCGAAGCAGTACCTAAAACAAGTCGGACTGAACGTCTCGCCACGCACAATCGTCAGCCAGCTAACGATCGGGCACCAGCAACTGGTCGAGATAGCCAAAGCGCTTTCCGTTAATGCTCGCGTGCTGATCATGGACGAACCTACCTCCAGTCTGTCGGCTCACGAAACGGAAAACCTGTTCAAAGTTGTCAAAGAGCTAAAGGCAAACGGAATTGCCGTGATTTATATCTCGCATCGATTGGGCGAAGTGCGAGAGCTGGCCGACCGAGTGACCGTGCTTCGCGACGGAGAAAATGCAGGCGATCTCGCTCGCGACGAAATCACTCACGACAACATGGTGAAGCTGATGGTGGGGCGAGACGTTTCGCAATTTTACTCCCGGACGCCGCACGATATCGGTGACGTTGTGCTGGAAGCCAAAGATTTGGTGACGCCCGCTTGGCCTGCTCACAAACTGAACTTCGCAGTCCGTGCAGGTGAAATCGTCGGTGTGTCGGGCCTCGTTGGTGCAGGGCGCACAGAACTGCTTCAGGTGCTCTTTGGAGTTGATCAGCCAGTTAGCGGAAAGATCCTGGTTGAGGACAAAGAGGTCAGCATCGATCGTCCGTCGAGCGCAATCAGCAACGGCTTAGCCCTCGTGCCGGAAGACCGCAAGCAGCACGGTGTCGTGCTCGAAATGTCGGTTCGCCAAAACGTTGGCCTGGCTGGACTGGAACGTCACAAGAAGGCAGCCGGATTTCTCAATTTCTCTCAAGAAAAATCCGATTCGGCTCGGATGATCGATCAGATGCGAATTCGAACGCCCAGCGACGCACAGGTCGTGCAGTACCTGTCGGGCGGCAATCAGCAGAAAGTCGTGATTGGGAAATGGTTGGCACTGGGCCCCAAGATCCTCCTGCTGGACGAGCCGACTCGCGGAATCGACGTCGGCGCTAAAGAGGAAATCTACAGCCTGATGGAACACCTTGCTCGGGACGGAATGGGCGTACTATTCGTTTCCAGCGAGATGGAAGAAATCCTGGGCATGAGCGATCGTGTTATCGTCATGCACGAAGGGCGAATTACAGGTGAGCTCGACCGAGACGAGATGAGCGAAGAATCGATCATGCAGTTGGCGACGAACAGTCAATCGCGTGCCGGCGCATGAGAATTTCATTTAGCCACAGTTGCAGAATTGTCTGAAAATGAACGCAAAAGTTATCGGGATCTTCTTGTTATTGGTGGTGCTGTGCCTGTTCCTTGCGTTCAACACGGACGGAGCGTTCCTGAAGGGCAACAACATCGAAAATCTGATTCGCCGGACGTCGATGTATGGAATTCTGGGCATCGGTGTCGCGTTCGTCATCATCACTAGTGGCATCGATTTGTCGATCGGATCTATCGTCTGCTTGTCGGGCTGTTTGTTGGCGATCTTTCTGCGTGTCGATTACGAGCCACTCGTTGGCCATGAAATCGTTCAAGTAAAGGCTGCCGCAAAGCAGATTCTTCTGGCTCCCAACGTCGATGCGTTCGAGCCAGGTGACACGATTCGATACTATGGAGGTCGGCGTGCGCGCACTGCGGTTGTGACGATTGACTCTGTCAAGCAGACGACTGTTCAAATGGGAACAGCTGAGCGTCCGATAGAGCGCGACGTAACGCAACTCACGGTCAGCGATCCGCTGTCGCGCAACGACACAGATGGCAACGTTGCCTTGATGTATCCGATTTCATCGTCCGAGCAAGCGAACTCTGCTGAGTCACCGCAAATTACGATCTCAGGGACTCACGCTCTGGCCGCGCGAGATCGAGTGATGCTCGTCAGCGGTTCGCAGCTCAAAGAACTTCAGATCATTGCCGCAAAGGTCGACGGCGCATCGACAACATTGACGCTGAACAATCCGACCGGCGATCTAGACGATTCATGGATGGTGATTCCGCTTGAGCGTCGACAGCGATGCTCGATTCCGGTTGCAGTATCATTGGTAGTCGGTACCGCAGCATTTTTAGGATTGTTGCATGGTGTTCTGATCACACGTCTTCGCTTGCCACCGTTCATCGTCACGTTGTGTGGATTGCTGGTCTACCGAAGCCTTTCACGCTGGATGGTAAACGACAAAACGATGGGATTCGGCACAGAGTTCAGCGAATCTCTAAGCCTACTGGGTTCAGGCAAAATCCAAGTTTGGCAGTCAGCGGATGGAGCGGATTCGTTCGGGATTCCTTACCCGTTCTTCGTGTTCCTGATCACTGCAATCGTCGCTGCGATATTCCTCAACAAGACGATATGGGGACGTTACACGCTCGCGCTCGGGCGCAATGAAGACGCCGCTCGTTACTCAGGAATCGACACTGGAAAAATCACGGTCATTTCGTATGTGATTTGCGCCGTGCTCGCGGGAATTGGTGGGATGCTGTTCGCACTTGATTCCAATTCGGTGATGCCATCCACTTTTGGAAACGTTTTCGAGTTGTATGCAATCGCTGCCGCTGTACTTGGCGGATGCAGTTTGCGAGGTGGTGAAGGTGGAATATTGGGCGTCGTTATCGGAACGGCGCTTATGCAAACGCTTTACAACTTGATCGTCTTGATGAGGATCTCCGACACGCTTGAGCTGGCTGTAATCGGCACGGTTATTCTCGTTGGCGTTGTTGCCGATGAAGTTGTTCGCCGAGTTGTCGCGAAGCGAAGAGCAGCCGACCAAGCAAAACGGCAAATGGCTGCGGCCGCATGAACGAATCGATCAACGAGCCTGTTATCTGCTTTGATTCGGTCACTAAACAGTTCCCAGGTGTCCGAGCCCTGAATAACGTTTCGTTCGATGTCCGGAAGGGCGAGCTTCATTCGATCTGCGGTGAAAACGGTGCTGGAAAAAGCACCTTGATGAAAATCCTTTCCGGTGTCATCACAGAATTCGATGGCACACTTCGAGTTAAAGGTCTGCCGGCCAGATTTTTGGGCACTCGCGATGCTGAAGCGGCCGGTATCAGCATCATTCATCAAGAACTCAATTTGGTGGAAGAGCTCAGCGCGACGGCAAATATTTTTCTCGGTCGAGAACTGCGAAACCGATTTGGTATTTTGAAAAATCGAGAAATGACAAAGCAGGCTCGTGAACTTCTGCTGAAATTGGAATGCGACATCGACCCGAACGCGCTGGCGGGCACATTGCGAGTTGGTGATCAGCAACTACTCGAAATCGCAAAAGCTCTGTCGCTGAACACCGATATTCTGATCATGGATGAACCCACGAGTGCACTGACGGAAGCAGAGGTCGCACGTCTCTACCGCGTTATCGATCGGCTTCGGGAAAACGCGGTGACGATGCTGTACATTTCGCACAAAATGGATGAGGTCTTTCGGTTGTCGGACCGCATTACCGTTTTGCGAGACGGCGAGGTCATCACAACCGTCAACAAGAACGACACGTCGGGGCGAGAGGTCACGCACTTGATGGTCGGTCGCGAGATCGCCGATGCCGACGAGGCGTCGTTTACTTCAGATACAAGTGACGTGGTTTTGTCCGTGAAGGAACTTTCGCTCGCCTGGCCAGGGCATGCGCGTGCTTGGCGGTTGAAAGACGTGTCGTTTCAGCTGTTTCGCGGCGAGATCTTGGGAATTGCCGGGTTGATGGGCGCAGGGCGCACGGAACTGTTGGAATGTCTTTTTGGTGCCAGCCCAGAAACTCCGCAGGGAGAGATTGAGCTGGATGGCGAACGAGTTGTTTTTCGCACTCCCGCCCAAGCGAAGTCCGCAGGAATAGCCATGGTGACCGAAGACCGAAAACGACTGGGGATTTTTTCTCAGATGTTGGTTCGCGAAAACATGAGCATTTGCACGTTAAACGAATACTCGGCTGCCGGAATCGTGCAGAAGCGGAAGGAAACAGCACAAGTCGTTGCGTCGGTTGATCGGCTGGGTGTCAAAACTGCCGGAGCAGAAACTTCGATCACAAGTCTCAGCGGAGGCAATCAGCAAAAGACAATTCTGGGCCGATGGCTGCTGACGAAACCGAAAGTGTTGTTACTGGACGATCCGACTCGGGGGATCGATGTCGGCGCAAAAGCGGAGCTCTATCGACTGATGGCACAGCTTGCTCGAGAGGGGCTGTCGATTATCCTAACGTCAAGCGAGCTACCCGAATTGCTGACTGTTGCTCACCGCATTCTGGTGCTGAGCGAAGGTCGCTTGACTGCTGAATTTGATCGCAAGGACGCAACCGAGCAGAAAATCATGGAGGCCGCAACGGCTTAACATCCAGGCGGCACTGCCAATGAGCTCCGAACACGACGAGTCCACGGCTGAAACGACCGAGGCTCTTAATGAACCGAAACGTTTCGCGTTCACTTGGTTCTTTAAGAAACCGGGACGCTTAATGCTGTGGTCAATTCCGTTCTTTATCGTCGGATACTTGATGTACTCAGCAGGGATGATGATCGCGTTCAGCACGCTCGGTACGGAGTCTCCAGGTTTGTTACATAATTTGGCGGCTCTATTCCTGTTCCTGGTAGGCGGCGTGGTTCACGGCGTGGGGCTCGTTGGGGCGATCATTGCAATTGTGTGGACTATCATTCGCGACTGGAAGTGAGCGAAGTGATCCCCACGGCTGGCATTTCTGCGTCAGCGTGGCGTGCGATTATCGAGTCTCACGCAGCTTTGGTCAGCGTTTACGGCATGCGTCGGTTATTGCCCGACGGATTTTGTTGCTACGACTACGTAGCCGACGACAGGTTGAGTGGCTTCGGTCCGAACCGTTTCGGTCGTGATTGAGCTGACTTCGAATCCCGCCTTTTGCAGTTCCAGCCCAACGTATTCGATCGCATGCGCGTACCGGCCGTGGTTACCGATTTCGAAATTCTCCGAAGTCAAATCGCTATCGAGCTTCTCTAGAGTAAAAACGAAAACGCCTCCGTCGCGAAGCGCACTAGCAGTTGCAGCGAAGACGTCTTTCAAATCACCGAAGTAGTTCAGCGTGTCAGCAGCCGCGATGATGTCGTACGAGTCATTCGATTCAGACAAAAACTTCGACAGTTCCGAATGAAATAGTTTGTCGT
>JAGQPC010000539.1 GCA_020426925.1 Planctomycetales bacterium
TGTGGCGCATTATCGACACCGTACGCTTTCGACTGGGACAGCGATGGAGACGAAGACATTCTGTGCGGGAATACGGCTGGCTACATCGAATTCTTCGAAAACCTGAGCGGCGTTGGTTCAGAAACGCAGTGGGCTGCGCCCGTGCGACTTCTCGCAGGCGGTAAACCGATTCGCATTCAAGCTGGGCCCAATGGTTCTATTCAAGGTCCGTGTGAAGCGAAGTGGGGATACACGACGATTTCGGTCGGCGACTGGGATCACGATGGCCGTCACGACATTGTGGCCAATTCCATTTGGGGTAAAGTCGTTTGGTTTAGGAACGTAGGAAGTAACACAAAACCAGAATTGACGCCGGCGCAGCCAGTATCGCTTGGCAACAGCAACCGGCGATCAGAAAAGCCGAAATGGAACTGGTGGAATCCTTCACCAGGAGAACTCGTGACGCAGTGGCGAACGACTCCGTACGTCGTCGATTGGAACGAAGACGGTCTGAACGACTTGGTGATGTTGGACCACGAAGGGTATCTGGCCCTATACCGCAGATTTGAGGACAACGACGGAGTCCTGTCACTGTCTACGCCGCAACGAATCTTCGTCGACGAATCGATGAATCCGCTTCGACTCAACGACCGGTTGGCAGGAGGCAGCGGCCGCAGGAAGCTTGCCGTTGCAGATTGGGATGGTGATGGCCGAAAAGATATCCTGATCAACAGCGTCAACGCCGACTGGTATCGCAACGATGGTGAGCGAGATGGCAAAACAGTCCTGCAGCACCAAGGTGCGATCGCACGACGCGAACTATCTAGCCACACGACGAGTCCTGCCGTGTGTGACCTCAACCGCGACGGAAAACCAGACTTGCTGTTGGGAGCCGAAGACGGGCATCTTTATTACCTGCCATCGGCAAGAACGCAGTAATCCGTAGCACTAGCGGCGCATGAATCTCGGCGCTGGGTACGGGGCTAGTTGGATCGCAATCGCCCATCCGGAGCGTGCAGTGTTCAACTTCGAAATCATTTGTGTTTCGTACTCGTAGCACTTCCACGCAATGCTAACAAACTGTTACGGTTTAATTTTGATAGTTTTCCCAAAGTGACGATTATTTCCGTTGATCAAATTGTCAAGGCGCGCCATATTATCGCACACACGACAGGGATATTTCGGCGGCATTGGGCTGTTGAGCGAAATGGATGCGGTTAATGACTAATTGGACGGTTACTTTGATGGAAAAGAACTGAAAGATGAAGAAACTCACTTGTTTTTTACTACTTGCATTTGCATCTTTTTCGAGCTCGTTGTTGGCCGACATGGTGACCGTTACACAGGCCTCGTTTATTAGTCAAGATACTCCTGGCAGTACTCATGGTAGCGCTATGACGATCTCAGTGGATCCGGCGAATCCTCTAACGAAAGGGTTGTTGCAGACGCCAATTTTCACAAGCGAAGGCGGCACAATTCCAGATGGCTCAACGATCACGTCCGCGACATTAGACTTAGTTGTGACAACGGGAACTTCATCTAACAACGTCATGGATTTGCATCGGGTAATAACACCGTGGGCAGAAGACACCGTAACGTGGAATAGCTTCAACTCTGGTGGCGTGGCAGGGACCGATTACGATGCCACCGCTGAAGATGGCCAGGTTCCCTCTGGTGGAACAACGACCTTCAACGTTACGTCACTTGTCCAAGAATGGAGCAATGGAACTGCTAACAGAGGCGTCATCATTATCAGCAGAAACGTTCCTACTGCCGGCGACGGCGTCCTGTGGGATAGCGATGACACTACAACCGCATCGAATCGACCAGTATTCAACATCAACTACACTGCCGTTCCCGAGCCCTCGCAATTCCTATTAATGGGATTGGTTGCGGGAGTCGTTGTGTCGTTCAAAGTCTGGAAAAAACGACGACAAGCGTAGTCGCCAACAGTCTTTTCGAAGAACATGAAACGCGGTCACCATGGCCGCGTTGTTTTGTGCGCGTTTCACTACAATCGCATGATGCGAATTCTTGAATTGTTCAGTGGAATTGGAGGAGCGGCGGCCGCGGCTAAGCTTTCGAATGTCGGCGAGGTCGTGGCGTCCGTCGACATCAATGAGCGAGCTGCGACCGTTCTGCGTGCGAATTGCAGCCATCCCGTGTTCGTTCGCGAAATGGAATCGCTGGACGACAAGTGGTTCGAAGATTGGCACGCCGACATTTGGTGGGCGTCGCCTCCGTGCCAACCGTTTACGCGCCGTGGAAACATGCGAGATTTCAATGACGCGCGAGCCAAACCGTTCTTGAACTTGATCGACCGCATCGATCGGTTGGGTCCACCTCGGATCGCTCTCGAAAACGTGCCCGGGTTTGAAAGATCGCAAACCGCATCGCGACTGCGTCAAACATTGGCCAATGCAGGCTACAAGTACCAAGAACATCTGTTATGCCCGACTCAAATCGGCATCCCGAACCGGCGCCGCAGGTATTATTTGGTCGCCGCGACTGGTGGACTTGAATGTGCTCCAGCTCCGATTTCACCAGAACCTCGCACGGTGAGCGAGGTCTTGGACCGTCATTCTGAAGATACGCGCTGGCGTTGTGACGAGCTGGCAGTTAAACAAGAAACCCATCGCAAGTATGAATCCGCGATATCGATTGTTGAACGCGAAGATGACGCTGCCGTGACAAGTTGCTTCACGGCAGCGTACGGGCGTTCATATGTTCGAAGTGGGTCGTATTTGAGAACCGCAACGGGCGTTCGTCGATTTTCGCCTTCGGAAGTGTTGAGTTTTCTTGGGTTCCCGTCGTCCTATGTTTGGCCCGACGAGATCTCGATAACCGCTGCGTGGCGACTAGCTGGCAACAGTCTGTCTGTACCAATCGTCGCAAACGTGCTGGCGTCTTTCATCGAAGCGGAGCAACTCTGAGGCTCAGGCCTCACCGTCACTGAACGACAAACTTTTGTGGTCTTTTGCCAATAATGTCACCGACGTAGATGTTGCCTTTGGAATCAGTCGCCATGGCGTGGATCCAATTGACGTCGCCTGGCTTTTCTGAGCCGTTGACTCCTTTCGGAATAGTCCACAGCTGTTGCAGCTTGCCGTTGGAATTGAATCGCATCAACACCTGATCTTTTGGCGGACAGCCAAGCGGGGCACCGGGATAGTCCGGATCGTCACGCCAGCCCATTGGCGAGCTGCCACAGACCCAAATGTTGTCGTCTTGAGTGACGCAAAATCCCCACGGGACAATTAGATTCTCCCAACTATCCAGAAGTTGTCCGGTTTGATCGTACACCAGCACGCGAACGTTGTTTCGATCGGCGACGTAAAGCCTCCCTTTTGAGTCGATCGCGATCGCGTGAGGAAGGCTGAAGTCAGTCGGCCCCGTTCCCAGCTGCCCCCATTCTTTGATAAATTTTCCGCTGGCATCAAAGTGAACTACGCGGTTATTGCCGTATCCGTCCGAAACAAAGATCTGACCATCAGGCGTGATCGCCACATCGGTCGGCTTGTTCAGATGAGTTTGATCATTGCCTGGTTGCCCCGGAGTTCCAACCGTCATCAGCACTTCGCCTTGAGGGCTGAACTTGCGAACAACATGTAGGCCGATGTCTGCAATCCAAACGTTTCCATCGTGATCGATCTTTAAGTGATGAGCGGTCTCGATGTCGCGTTCACCCCACGCTCGAATCAGTTTCCCGTCGGTGGAATAGACTTGCACTGGTGGCACGGACCGAGTGAAAACCCATACGCGATCCTGACCGTCGACTGCGATTCCCGGTACGGCTGCCCACTCATACGATTCCGGCTTCTGCGGCCAAAAAGAATCGACCTTGTAGGTCGGGCTCAGATTGACTCGCGGATACGCAGGCGATTTTTCTTCTGGTTCTTGAGATACAGTGATCGCTGCGAAGAATAGCACCAAAACAACAACGCAAGTTCGATTCACAAAGGAGACAATTCTCATTGGTTTTCTCCAATCGTTTGGTCGGCCAACGGCACTCGCGACCGATTCTAAGTCGAGCTGAGCGGGATAGCCAGTGTTGAATGAAGCGAGCGGCAGACGAGCGGCAACACGCATACACCCCGTACGACAGACTTCTTGTCGACTTCCAGTCCGTCGCAGGATACAATTCGGTCGTTACTCAAGTCCGCAGCCGATTTCGTAGATTTCGGCTGCGTCCAGGAATAGATCGTTTTGCTCGAACAGTCTCGCAATGGCTGCTTTGTGGATTTTCATTTTCGTGCCGCCAACGCCAATTGCACCGTAGCACGTTTTTCCAGAACGATCTGCTCCTGCGTCCATTACTTCAATGCCTTCGATTCCGAGCGGCGGTACGGCGTTGAGATCGATGGCGACTTTCAGCGATGTCGAATCGGCCCAAGCACTATTTGGTGCCAGCTGCACTCCGGTGGTTCCTGCCGCAAACAAGAGATCTGTTTCGTTCAAAACGGCTTGCAACTGAGCGTCACCTGTTGGGGTGAACGGATGAATCGACGCTCCTTCGACGACGGAGTGAATTTGGTCGCACACTCGGACAGCGCGTTCTTCACTTCGTGATCCAACTCGAACCGATGCGCCGGCGGCAGCGAGTAAGCGGCAGACACGTTGCCCGACGGGGCCAGTGCCGGCCAGCACGGTAGCTGTTGCGTCTTGAAGTTTGGCATGGCGGCCCGCGGCGACAACGGCAGCGGACGCAGTCGTGTTGGCACCGTTCGGATCGATCATGACGGAAATTCGCATCGGGCCAAAAAATGTCGACGCGACCTTTTCAGCCAACCGTTCACCAGCTTCTACATTAGTGCCACCGATGAATATAGCCGTGCTCTTCAGATCGGACGGGCCTCGAGTAAAGATGCCGCCGTACACGAGGTTCTGAACATCGTCTTCCGAGACGCTCGAATATGGCACTAGATGTTGCACGCCGGAATCGATCGCAACGACTGCGTCAAACGAGCTGGCGTGTTTGTCGGGATCAAGCTGAAAAAGGATCCTTGGTTTATCGCTCATCGTGCCGATTTCCTTGCAGTCTGGACAAAACAAAACCCACGTGCCGATTGGAACGTGGGTTCAGTTTGTTTCGGAACGCCAGTTCTTAGAAGCCTTTGAATGGGTGCGACGAATTGTCTTTCTTCTCGAGCATCTCGTCCGCACTTGGGCTGCCGCTCATTGCATTGGCGATTGCCATCTTCGTGGCTTCGTAGTTGTATTGATAGATCTTCTGGTTGTCTTCTGCTTCCCAGTGGATGAAGACGCCG
>JAGQPC010000540.1 GCA_020426925.1 Planctomycetales bacterium
CCGGCACGTCAGTCGAAGGAGGAGCATTCGATTCAACAACAGCACTGGTGGGGGCGTGATCTTCGGGAAGCTCGCCCAGAATCTGGCGTCGGAGTTTCTGACGGGTTTCCTCGTCAAATACGGCCGCGCTGCGAAAAGCTTCTTCTGTCTCGACGCCTGGCGCGTGATCTTTTGGAGGCTGCTTCTTCTTGAGACGCTTACCAGCGAAGTAAGTGCCCTTATAAATCTCGCCACTTTGGAATGGTCCGGCACCCATGATCCACTTGTTCTTCGCCGTACTACGAGCAACCGACAAACCTGATTGCCAAACCGGTTCTTTCGATTCTCGTCGGTACGCGAAAACAGCAACTTTTGCAGCAGCCGATTCTTCCGTCTTTTTGGCCAACGAAACGTCAGGCATCGCCGGTACAACTGGCGCGTTTCCGGTTATTTCGGCTGCTGTTTTCAGAGCGTTGTTGGCAGGCAAACCGTAGTTGATGTCGTGGGCATCGTGCCCCAACGTGCCAACTCGCGCTTCGACAATAATGTCCGCTTCGTCACGAGTGTCCTGCAATAGGCAGCCGGCTTGAAGCATCTGCTGTCGGAGAGAGCTGACAATGTAATCTGCGTTTACGACAGAAGTCGATTTGACGGAGCGAATATACTGCGTGTCGAGGAACACTTGATCGCCTGCCAAGGGAGAAAAGTCGATGTGCGCAATGCACCGATCGACAGCATCCGACAGGAGCAGCTGGTCGGTAGCCAGTCGCTCGCGAGTCGTGCCGCAACCCGACAGGATAATGAAGGCGAAGGCCGCAAAGAATTGAAACAACGCTCGCAAATACCGGTGCGCGATGCGAACGCCCCGTTTTGGTCTGGGCAAAGTATCAGCGTCTGTGATTGGATCGATCGAACTACTTGAGGACATAACTGTTCTTTGAGATCGGCAGCGCAATCGAAACCCGATCTTCTGTCTCCACAGAACAATAGTTGCTCGATACCGCTCCGATCGAGTGACCGGATCGAACGATTCCGTTTGTCCGGTTACACGATGGTAAAGCGTCCATGTGAGCGGCGAATTTCCATTTCGCTTCGACATGATCCATCCTGCAATGAGGCCGAGGATGCGGACTTATAGAGCAATCGATCGATCTGTGGCTAGTCCGGTTGATCACGAGACGCTGTCATTGACTGCGGCGAGGCGCAACGTAGCGCGCCCGAAGTGGTGCACCTTACGATTTGAATGCCTCTTTCTTGATCTTCCCTCGGGGAGAGTTAATGCACAGCACTGCTATGAATGCAGTCGACGGGCGCACGAAAAAAGCGATTTGGAAGTGGATCCAAATCGCTTTCGAACCACAAGTTTCGATTACGCGTGCTAGCGGCTGCGACGAACGCCAAGCAACATTCCGAGTGCGGCGATTGCAAGCAACGCTGATGATGGTTCTGGAACGACCTGAAGCCCGCCAGCGCGAGCACCCTTTTCGTATCCTCCGCCAGAGAACGCGACGACAAAGTCAGAACTCGAGAATATGCCGTCGCCGTTCCAATCGCCCTCGCCCCAAGTTGCGGCTTGACCAGTTTCATACTTGGCTGTCGTAAACACGGCTACGAAGTCTGCACTACTGAATTCACCGTCAAAGTTCGAATCGCCGATGTACGTGTTGGCAAGTCCTTCAACCCACCTTACTCGGTCCGCGATGTCGACGTTGCCGTCGCCGTTCAGATCGAAAGCCGCGTCGCCAGATTGCATCGCAGCGGCAAGCAAATCCAAATCGCCTGTGTCACGCGCGCCATTGCCGTTGAAGTCGCCTTCAGGGCCGGTCGGAACATCACCTGACGAAATCCTAACGTTGTCAATCGCGACGATTTCGTTGCCCCAAGTATTGAGAGCACTGAATCGCACAACTACTTGATTTCCGGATGGAATGTCCCAAGCGTAGTCGTTGAATTCCGTCTGCAGGCATATATCGCCAACCTCACCGGCAATGTCTCCATTGCTTAGGCCCTTGTTACAATCGCTGGTTGCATCGTTGACACCCCAGAATTCAACAAGGGACGTAGTCGCTCCATCCACTTCAACTTCGATAAAGAAGTAATCGTCGGCTTCAAAATCGGCTGCCGTTGCGGCTAGTGCAACAGTCAGTTTCAAATCACTTTGGCCTGAGATATCGACACCTTGCAGTTCGATCGATTTTTCTCCACCGTCACCAAATTTGTTAAGTGCTGCGCCGACAAGGTACTGACTTCCATCCGCCGGAGTTGGGTTAAACGCTCCAAGAAGTGGATCGCCTTTTTCGATGACAAAAAGTGCCGGCCCTTCAATTTCTTCCAATGTCGTCGGGTCTTCATAGACAACAGTGGCTAGAACTGTTCCGCCGTTGTGTGGTTTTCCAATTGCGTACAGTGGAACACCCTCACTCGTCCATGGAATGGTTCCGGTTTTGCCTCCGAGCGCCGGATGTCCATTCGCTGAAGTCGGAACTTCAACTGATACCTCATCAAAAAAAGTGATCTCTGGGCCAATGCCTGCGATCGCTGTGTCGTCGTGGTCTCCTCCGCTGTACGCGATAATTGGAACCGGTACTTCCGACAGAGCAGTCGAAGCCAGTTCACTGGAATGAATAAAAAGGTCTAGGTCTTCCGTGATGTCTTCGACAGCCGGAATCTCCTCGACCTTGTACCCGGCTGCTTCTAACGCGTCCGCCACGACGGCCGTACCAGTTGGAAAGACCGATGGGAAAATGCCAATCGTTGCGCCTGCTTTCCCGTCGACAGCCCAGGAGACAAGCGACGTCCACACTTCCAGTGATTCTGGTGTAAACGCATCGCCGGCCAGATCATCGTGATGCCACAAGATCGCCGCTCGTTTTGCCGGCGCGTTTTGCTGCAAACCGATTTGCTCGGCGTCTACGTTTAGTCCCCACATGCCCGGCCCAGAATCGCCTGTGAATTCGAACCCCGGATCGAATAACTCGTAACGAGAACCGTCTCCGTCTGATTCAAACGATTCCGAATAGATTAATTGTCCAATAGAAATTCCGCTGGTGGCAGCAACCACCAACGCCACCATCGCGCAACGCAGCATAGTCATAATCGCGTCTCCAAGTTCGATGAATTGTCAACATGCCGCTTCACTGTTCCGGGTGATCAGCAGATTAGCTGAACGAAGCGCGATGTCAAGAAAGATTTCCCAGTCGAGGAAAAGATTTGCGGTTCGAGCGATGCTATGTCGCACCAATTCAGGTCGCGGAACACGAACGCAGTGGATTCTGGACGCGGATTGAAGCGCCGAAATAGATTCGATCAACGCTGGCACAGCGCTGAGTAACGTCTACATGCTCTGTCAACAGTGCTCGCAACCAATGCAGCTCATATCGCGAGATTCGCGGTGTACACAAACGGTAGCATCGTATCAAGATTATTTTCGCGATCGAATCTTGTGCAGTGGTGAGGGAGATTCACTTGCTGTTAGCACCGTTCGCTGCCAGTGCAGTTTTCGCGCGCGACGCGCATCCGAGTTCAAGTAGTTCAGGTGCGTGGGACCTAACATCCGACCAACCAGTGGCAGGATCGTCGGTAAAGAAACGGAAACAGCAGCAGACGAAAACGGACGATGACCAACGTGTTTTGCCGACTTCTTCCAAAACTTCGGCCCCAGCTGTGTGGCGGCCTTGCGTCGGGACGGCTTTGCGATAGAACCCACGTATCGTCCATGAGAGCCTCATTCAACTGGTGATGTCCTGGTAGTACAAGGCCTATACATGCTTCTTTTAGAAAAGAGTGCGAACGACCCTTATGAAACGTTTTTATCTGTAAAGCACTTTGGCAGCCTCGATGGGTTGCGATGTTTTAGCATCTTTGCCGTGCTTTGGCATCATTCTGGAATTCACATCGATTTTCCACTTTTCCAACGAGGTCAGTTAGGCGTACATCTTTTTTTTGCGATCAGCGGTTTTCTTATAACAACTTTGATGCTTCGTGAGCGAATTAGACATGGAGACATTTCGCTCCCGAAGTTCTACATGCGACGTTCTCTGCGCATATTCCCAATGTACTACGCGGTATTACTGACATATGCCGTTGCTGTATTTGTTCTCGAACGAGGAAGCGATGCGGGCATTGAGTTTTTCGGTAATCTACCCGCCTTCGTCACATATACGTCCAATTGGTTTGTTGACCCGAACAGTGGCGAAAGAGTGATTTTCTATTTTGCATGGTCTCTGGCAGTAGAAGAACAGTTTTACCTTACATGGCCTTGGCTAGAACGTTATCTTCAACCGAAAGTGACACTGCTCCTACTACTGACACTGATTGGAATAGTGTTAGCCAACCATCTAGGTTTGCTTTTATGGCTTATCCCCACCGGATCACTTGCCCATCGAATCCTTTGGGCAATTGCCCCTTGCATCCTACTTGGCGTGCTCGTGGCTCATGTCGTGCATAGTAAAAAAGGGTTTTCTCTTCTATACGCCCTATTCGGCCATGCCTTGTCGTCTCCAGTAATGCTTCTGATCGTCATCGCGGTCTCATCTGTACCTCGGTTCGGCATGGCTGGAGAATACTTGGTCTACCTAAGCCTTGTGTTTCTCGTTACTTCTTGCACGATTCGGGAAGATAATGGACTAGCGCGCTTGCTCCAACTAAAGCCACTGGTCCGATTTGGAATCGTTAGTTACGGCATATACCTGATGCACATGCTCTGCTTCAATACGACAAACCTAGCCAGCAATACGGTTAAGAGTCCGTTTTTGCGCTGGATCTTAGGTATAATCTTCGTGTATCTGGTAGCAGAGTTTAGCTTCCACACGTTTGAACGCTGGTTCCTGAACTTGAAGTCGAGGTTTTCACGGTAGGTTCCGTGATCAACCGACTCGACTTAGGACCGTTTGCAGCGTCTGCCGCAAAACGTTCCCGCTGTTGCGTAGAGCTTGCATTTCCTTTGGCCACAGCTCGATTTCGTGGCGATCGATCATGCCACTTCGACCGACGACGGTTGGAACTGACAGAGCGACGTCACGGATTCCACAACATCCGTTTTGTATCGTGGAAACGGGAAGTATGCGGCGGCTATCAAGAGCTATAGCTTCAACAACGTCGCGGATAGCGATTCCGACGGCGAATCCTGCTCCACCTTTGCGGCTGATCACTTCGGCTCCAGAGCCTTTCGTGCGAGTGAACAGTTCGTTTGCCAGATTTGGAGTCCATCCTTTGAATTTGTCGAGCGGCAATCCGGCTGCCGTCGCGCTGGACCAAATCGGAACCATGCTGTCGCCGTGCTCGCCAAGGATCAACGCATTCACTTGTGTTGGCGGAAGCGACGTTCGCTCGGCAATCAGGCTGCGAAACCTGATCGTGTCCAGCTGTGTACCGAGCCCGATGACTTGCGCCGGCGAAAGACCAAGTTTCACGGCTGCAAGATATGTCAAAATATCGACGGGGTTCGAAACCACATGAACAATGACGTCCGATTTGAACCCAACTTTTTTGATCTCGCCCAGAATATTGAGAAACAAATCGACGTTACGATTGATCAGATCCAGCCGACTTTCGTCTGGCTTTCGGCGGAGCCCAGCGGTGATGCAAATCACGTCGGAATCTGGAACGTGCTCGTAACCGCCGGAAGAAATCACCTGATCGGCGACGCTCGGCCCGCCGTGCATGAGATCTAAAGCTTGCCCTGCTGCGAGTTCTTGGTTGACATCCAGCAAGGCGATTTCACGCACGATGCCTCCACATTGCAAAGCGTACGCGGCACACGATCCAACCAGTCCTCCGCCGCCAATGATCGATACTTTCATGTTATTTCTCGTTTGCTAGGCAATGATTTGTTCTAAGACAGATGCGATCCGAGATTACTTGGAGAGCTCGGCCATCACACGTTCTGTGATTGCCTTGACCAGTGCTTCTTGATCAATTGTCCCATTGCCGTCCGTTGGCTTGGACGCGGGTTTCGCACCTCCCATCGGCGGAGGAGCAGGAAACGCATTTCGCTCGACGCCGGAATCGACCCAGCTGTCTCGGAAAATGTCGTTTGCACAAATGTCGCAGTTTTCAAACTCTGGCGTATTTCGTGGATCGCTGAATCCCCACTTGTCCTTTAGCTCCAAGAGCTCTCGTTGTTTGTCTTCGGTGAAGTAGTTGATTCGTCCGAGCTGCTTAGAAAGCATCAGCATTCGGCAGTAGGCGTCGAGAATTTCGGTCCACCAATAGGCTCGTTCGACGTCTTCGCCGTAACTGACAGTTCCGTGGTTGGCGAGAATAATCACGTTGGTGTTGTCAACAAACGGCCTGATTGTGTCTGCAAACGCCTGACCACCGGGGGTCTCGTATTTCGTGATCGGGACGTCGCCTAAGAAAACTTCCACCTCCGGCAAGACACATTGCGGAATCGGCTCACGGGCAATGGCAAACGCGGTCGCGTGTGGTGGATGACAGTGAACAACGCTTTTTACATCCGGACGTTGCTTGTAGATTTCCAAGTGCAACAAAGCTTCGCTAGAGCGTTTTTTGACACCAGCGATCTGCTTTCCCGTCATGTCGACGGTCGAGATATCTTCCGGCTTGAGGAATCCCTTTGAGTGCATGGTAGGCGTGCACAAAACTTCGTTTTCGCTGATGCGAACGGTGATGTTTCCGTCGTTGGCTGCAGCAAATCCTTTGTTGTAAATGCGACGCCCGATTTCGCAGATGTCTTGCTTGATCTTGTGAGCGTTTACGTATGCCATGTTGTAACTCGTTTCTATAAGGTTCTTTCTGTGGTCGCGGCGAACTCGGCGACGCACAGAATGTCTCTCTACTTAAGACTCAATCTGTCTATGATCCCGGCGTTGTACGCGTCCAGCGGAATCAGTTCTGGGTAAAATGGCTGTGCGGCTTCGGCGCCTTCGCTGAGCATAATCTTGTCACCGATGCCGGCTCCAAATTCGTCATACACAACCAACGTGTCTGCGGCCGGTTGCGAGTCCGCGCGAAGCTCGTCGCCGGTCATTGGGACGGCCAACTTCAGCGTCGCTCCGCGCATACTGGGGTGAAAACGATTCAACGTGACGGTTCCAACAACCTTCGCAATTCGCATTTTCTTAGCCTCGTTTGCCTTGGAATGCTGTCAGGAACGTGGACACCAAAGTAATGTTGTTTCGCTTCGCATCAACCACCAAAACGTTTGCCGAAGTCTCTTTCATGGCTGCGACACAATCTTGTTCGTTCGTTGCATAAATGGCACAAACTCGTGAATTGCGGTTGGCGTGACACGTCGCTTCGAATGGCCGATCTGTAACCAAAACAGCGACTTCGCCTTGCCTAAGTTCCGGACCAAGTTGTTCTCCGTTCGCGATCGTCATAAACCGAACATTCCGGCCGCTCTTTCTGATCGCACTTGTGATTTCTTGTGCTGCGACGCAATTGTGCTGAGCGATAACCAGTGCCGGTCCGGACTGCGCGGGCGCAGCGGTGGCCGAACGTCGAATCAGCGATATCGATTTCTCTTTCAGCAAATCGATCGCCGCGGGCGTTACGATTGCTTTTGTATTTACAGTTACCTTGGAAATGCTCTTGGGAAGGTCCTTCAACGTCGCAACAGTGATAACTCGATCGGTTAGCTGTGTTTCTGTCTCGTCAGATTGCGTGGGCGGATTTTGTTCTGGAACTTCGGCGAGTCTTCGCGTCACTTCGCGAATGACATATTCAAGTTGTTCCGCCGATACGTTCATTGTTGGAGTACAGCCTTTAGGCGGCGTCAACCTCTCGTTAATCTTCTATCGCAGCGACTGTCCAACGCGCTGGTGTCGCGTCTACGTTCAAAAACTCTCTCACGCTCAAGCTGTCGCTAGTCAAAACAACTCGTTCGCCAATTCCCGCTCCGACCATATCGATCGCAATCAGTGGATCGCCGTCAGCAGATGTGTTGTCCGCCATCGTTGGTTGTACGACTAACAATTTCTGGCCGTTCATCGAGCTGTGTTTGACAGTCGACGTGACGTTTCCAATGACATTGCCGACCAACATGCTATTTCCCCAACACGCAAAGGTCGTCGATCATCGAGCAACGGCGTTCACGCGTGAACGTCAGTGGAGTCGTCACTCCTTCGCCAGTGGGCGTTGCGATCGAAAACGAAATGTATCCTTCGCCGCCTAGTCCCAGGGCCGACATGCACGGGCCATTTTTGACAAACAGAGTCGTATCCATAGCTCGCCCCATCTTGGTCATGTTGCGGACGTTGTTCGAATGAATGATCGCCGTGTGGCGAAAGCCGTGCTCGTATTTCTTGGCCATCGCGATCGCTTCATCGACGTCGCCAACTCGAACAAATGGCACGAACGGCATCATTTGCTCGACGGGAACGAACGGATTGTGCTCGTCTGTTTCGCCAAACAATAATTCGGTGCCTGGCGACACGTGCTTGCCTGCTGCTTGAGCTAGCACGCTCGCGTCCTTGCCGATAAAGTCTTTTGCAGCAACGTCGTGCCGATCAGCTCCTTCGCCGACTTGAGCGATTGCTACCGATGTGAGCCGCGAAATTTCTGCAGCGTTTAATCGGCCGGCTCCGGCTCGTTCCATTTCGTTCATTAGTTGATCGAACACTGAAGCGACAACGAATACTTCTTTCTCGGCGATACACAACAAGTTGTTGTCATAGGCTCCGCCGGTGATGATCGATTCCGCTGCTCGGCGCAGATCGGCCGTTTCGTCGACAACGACCGGAGGATTGCCCGGTCCGGCGACGACGGCTCGCTTTCCAGAGTTCAACGCTGCTCGAGCAACGGCAGGTCCGCCGGTAACACAAATCATGGCGACGTCGCGATGACTAAAGATGGCGTCGGCCGATTCCAGTGTCGGTTCGGCGATAACGCAAATCAGGTTGTCGATGCCGAGGTCGCGGTAAATCGTTTCGTTGAATCGTCGCACGCCTTCCGCTGCGACTCGCTTGCCGCTTGGATGCGGATTGACGACCAGCGTATTTCCGCCCGCAATCATGCTGACTGCATTCCCGGTGATCGTCGGCAACGAGTGCGTAACAGGAGTAATACAACCGATCACGCCAAATGGTGCGTGTTCAATCACGGCCAAGCCGTTGTCGCCGCTGAACACTTCGCTGCGAAGGAATTCAACACCGGGAGTTCGCTCGCCAAGCGTCCGCAGTTTTTCGATCTTGTGGTCGAGACGTCCAATTTGCGTCTCTTCCATTTCCATCGTGCCCAGCTCGACCGATTGGTCGATTGAGATGCGACGGATGTGATCGATGATTCGCTTGCGGTCGGCGACGGTGCGCGTTGACAACTGCTCAAACGCTTCGCGGGCAGCGCGAACGGCTTCGTTTGCACAGTCGAAAATACCGTGCCTTCCTGCAAAACTTCTGGGTGCAATGGGAGCTCCGCCTGCACTGCCGACTTCGGCCAGTACTTTTGTTACAACGTTGCGAATTAGTTGTTCGTTGACTTGCATAGCTTTCTCAGTCTCGTTCGCGGCGGTTTTGATCGCTCGGCAGGAGTTTAAGTCTCACAGCTCTGTGTTCGATTACTCTTTTTCGTAAACGCAGTTTTTGTCGACATGCACGCTGTCGACGATTCCAATCACGATCGCGTCGATCGGCATCGATTTCGTTTCAGGAGTCAATCGGGCGCTTGACCCTTGAGTTAGCAGTACGTATTCGCCTTCTCCGGCACCAAGTGTGTCGACGGCGATGAAAGTTCGACCGGTCGTTACCAGCGTTTTTCTGGTCTTCGCGTCCAAACGGTATGGTTCGACGACCAGTAACTTGTAGCCGACCATCGTGTCTAGCTTTTGTGTGGCAACGAGCGATCCGGTAACCTTCGCGACGAACATAGCTAGTTTTCCAATGCCTGTTTGGTTTGTCTCGCCACGACAATTTCTTCGTTAGTTGGCACAACCCAAATCTGCGAACGACTCGATTCTGCGTTGATTCGCGTTTCGCCGGCTACCTGATCATTCGCGGTCGCGTCTAGTTCGATTCCTAAATCGGAAAGGTCTCGGCAAACGTTGGCACGAATCTCCGCACCGTTTTCGCCAATGCCGCCGGTAAACACGATCGCATCAACTCCACCCAGCTCCACCAACATCCCGCCAAGGTACCGACGAATCTCGGTCACGTAGACGTCAAGCGCCAACTGAGCGTTCGGATCCCCATTCGCCGCAGCCTCTTCGATGTCTCGAATGTCACTGCTGACACCGCTGATCCCAAGTAATCCGCCTTGGTTGGCAATGTGGTCGAGTGTTTCGGTCAACGACTTTCCAGTTCGTTCCATAATCAATGGAAGTGCGAACGGGTCGAAGTCTCCAACGCGGTTGTTTTGCGGCAAGCCGGTTTGAGGGCTCATCCCCATCGTTGTCGAAACACTTTCACAATTTCGAATCGCACATAAACTGCTCGATCCACCAAGATGACACGAGATTACTCGCAAATCGGTTCGACCTAGAATCTCGGCGATTCTACCGCTGATGTAGCGGTGACTGGCGCCATGAAATCCCCATCGTTTGATGTTGAAGTCGTCCGACCAGTTTTTCGGAATCGCGTAGTATCGGTGTCTGTCCGGAATCGTTTGATGGAATCCCGTTTCAAACGCCGCCACCAATGGAATATCTGGCAGCTTTTCCGCCAACAGCTGCATCGCGGCAATGTACGGCGGATTGTGTGCAGGCGCGACAGCATTCATCGTGGCCATTTCGGCCAGTACATCTGCCGTGACGATCTGTACTCCACTGATGCCGCCTCCATGAACCGCTTTGAATCCGATTGCTGCGACTTCCACTGCGCTCGAAAGACATCCGGTTTCGGAATCGGTCAGCTGATTCAAGCACTGGCGAACTGCCACTGCATGATCGGGCACACTCGCGACGAGTTCGTGTCGCTGATCGCCAATCTCGACAAAGCAATTGCTTTCCGGCGAACCAATCCGTTCCACGCCTCCACGAGCCAGCTGCTGTTCGTTTGTCATATCGAACAAACGATACTTGAAACTGGTCGATCCAAGATTTGCGACGAGTACCTTCATTTCCATTTCCTTTTGACGTAACAACAAGCTTCGTGCCTGTTCGATCCGATCGCTGTCCGAATTCCGCGGCTTACGACAGGTAAGCTTGAACCAAGCCTTCGGCTGGTCGAGGAATCACGTGGCTGCTCGTCAGTTCACCGACTTGTGAAGCGGCCTGTGCGCCAGCTTCAACCGCCGCTCGCACGCTGCCCACGTCGCCGCTGACGACGGTCGTCACTAGTCCGCCGCCAATTGCGATTTTCTTTTCGATGGTCACGTTGGCTGCTTTCGCCATAGCGTCGGTCGCTTCGACGAGGCCAACGAGCCCCTTTGTTTCAACGAGTCCAATTGCGTTTTGCATGATCGTTATTGCTTTCGTAGTTTCAGTGTTGGTCCGATTATTGTTGGTCCGATGGTTCTCTGTTTCGCCGTTGGGCAGATTGTCGAAGAGCGAACGTTGAAACAAGCCAGGTGAATCGCTTTCGTTCGGCTTCGTCAACAGCTCACCCTATTTCTTAGCGGCAGTCGTTGCCGGCAACACAATTGCCAGATCTTCATGTGGCCGAGGAATCACCTGCACACTGACAACTTCACCGATTCGACTGGCTGCGTTCGCGCCAGCGTCGGTCGCTGCTTTGACTGCGGCAACGTCGCCAGTCACAAATACCGTAGCGAGTCCGCTGCCTACTTTGTCCCAGCCATAAAAGTCCACGTTGGCTGCTTTCATCATCGCGTCGGTAGCTTCAACGAGAGCCACAAAGCCCTTCGTCTCGATCATGCCGAGCGCTTCCATTTTCTTTGCCATTGAATGGTCTCCGGGTTGTTGATTTCACATGCGAAAATCGCATGTCAAAACGATATTTATCGATCACATCGCTGGCTCGTCGAATTACGAGTGGCAGCTACACGGTTCGTTTTTAAGCAGTTCCACTGTTGTCGCCGCATCCAAGTTGCACGCGTTTCCTTCGTCGGTATCCAGATGCACTTCTAACTTGATGTTCTCGCCGGCGCGAACGACAACGTCTTCCAGCACCATCGAGCAGCCGCAAGACTCAATGCGGAGATTCATCGCTTCTCCGTTTTCGACGCCGTATTGAATTAAGTGTTGAGGCCCCATGTGTACGTGTCGAGCCGCGCGAATGACACCTTGATCGAGTTCGACAACTCCTTTGGGCCCAACGAGCACACAGCCCGGCGTCCCTTGTACGTCACCACTGATTCGTACCGGCGCGTTAATGCCGAGTGAAATTGCATCGGTGAATGCGAGTTCGACCTGACTGTCTGGGCGAGTCGGACCGAGCACTCGAACATTCGGCAACATCCGCCGCCGAGGTCCGACTAGCATTACTGTCTCTTCCGCAGCGTAGAATCCGTCTTGATACAGATCCTTCATCGGTGTCAACGTTTGGCCGGGGCCGAATAGGATTTCGACGTGTTCGTCGGTAAGGTGACAATGGCGAGCAGAGATGCTTACGACAAGCTCATCTCGCGATGGCGAGTTTTGCGTTGACGCAGCATTGCCGCCCATCTGTGCGACGACGATTTGCCGTACGATTTGCTCAATGGTTGCTCGATCGAATAACGCGGTGCTCATTGTCTTCTTGATTCTTAACTTTGTTGCATGTCCGTTTCGCTCGATGGACTACAGACCATCAAGTCCACGTCCGCCTCGAGCAATGTACTGCGCCAGTCGTGAGGAATGTCACTGTCGACGACCAGCTTGTCGATGTCTTGCAATGGGCACATCAACGCCAAGCTTTGATGACCAAACTTTGTGCTGTCGGCTAACACGACGATCTCGTCAGCGACGTTCATCATTGCTTTTTCAGTTTCCACCAACAGCAAATTACTGTTGAAGCAACCGCGTTCGCTGATGCCCGCCACACTCAGGAAAGCTCTGCCAACATTAAGTTGACTCAGCATTTCGTTGGCGTACGGCCCAAGGCACACACCTGTTTTTTGGTGGACGTATCCACCGACTAATACTAAGTCGCTGTTTCCGCGCGATGCAAAGATCGTGGCGACTGGCAGCGAATTCGTGACAACCTGAACTTGTCGACTCGCCAAATGTTGAGCCAACTCGTAGGTCGTCGTGCCTCCGTCCAGCAGAATCGTGTCACCGTCCTGCACGAGCTCGGCCGCGTACGCAGCAATCTGTCGCTTCTTGTCCCACTGCGACTGTTGTCGTAGTTCAAAATGTGGCAGCGTCGGCGTCGGGCCTGTGTAAAACACGCCGCCGTGCGTTCGCTTTGCCTCTCCCGTTTCCTCCAGGTAATCCAAGTCTCGCCGGATCGTCGACGCCGAAACGTTTAGTTCCTCGGTCAGGTCTGGAAGCGATACAAACCCGTTCTGTCGTACGATTTCTAGCAGTCGATTACGCCGTTCTTCCGTCATTCCCGCCGATCCTGATAGAAAACGATCACTGATTGGCTGATTTCTCTCAGAATTGCGATTATCATCGTCAATTTGACAGAAAGCAATCGTCTCGTGACAGAATTCTACCTTTTTCAGCGTATGCACGATCAGATTCCTGACCACTTTCCTGCCGCACACCCACCGATCTTGGTCCATCACACTTCAATTCACACCGCCATCGGGTGGTCCCAAGGGTGGACATCAAGGAGGGTGGAGCGGTTTGTACAAGCCATACAAGAATAGGTTGCGTTTTTGAGAAATGCGGCGATTTCACCACAGATCCTGCAACCTACGACGCCAAGTCACATCACCACCGTCGATTGCCCTGCTCACAAAGTATTGACATCAATCGTCATCGCGGGCGCTCGCATCGGATCTTCGCTTAAGCCCCAGAGCTTCGAACTTGATGGGTGTTTGCTGGCCAACCAGCTTTGAATATTCGTCGCTGCGGACGATCCAAGCTGCCAGGCGATTCAACAAAAAGCAGATCACAGCTGAGCCAAGCCAAGTGCCAATGACAACTAGGCTGATTTTGAACCGCAGCAGTAGATCGCCACTGTAGGAACTTTGAACGTACTCCAGCAATCCAGCAAACGGTGCAGCGATGATTATGACTGCCGTAAATAACGAAATCGGCGCGACAACCAGCATGAAAAGTACACGCTTCAATGGCCTACCGACTTTGCATCGAGACAAAACGCGAACGCTGCCCCACCAAAGAACGATTGACGCTGCGACTCCGAGCAACAATCCCGCCGTACGTAGCCCCGATTCGACTTCAATAGTGCGAGTCAACGTGATGCTGAACGCCACCAGAAACGTTAGGCAAGCGATATCGCTGAGCGTGTAGTGATCGACGCCTGCGTACCGACCGTCAGTATTCAACAATGGACGAAGTATCCAGCCGATGATCGCCAAAACGCAGCCAGTTAATCCGGCAAGAAACAGTAAGATCAACGCGAGACCGGCTTTGAATTCCATGCGTCAGATTCTCATTTTGGCCGATACCGCGTGAACAGGAGCACAACCCAGCCGATAATGAACGACGCACCTCCTATCGGCACGACGGCGCCCAACTTGGTCACGTGTGTGACGGCCATAACGTAAAGCATGCCAGAGAAAATCAGAATGCCTACGAAGAACGCGATTCCTGCCGCGTTCAGTTTCACTTCAGGATTCGCCATCATCGCGACTCCAATGCCGAGAATCGCGAGCGCGTGATACATGTGGTACTGAACGCCCGTTTCTAACCAATCGTGAGACTTAGCGAGTTCCGTTGGCGATAAACCGCTGACCATCGGCAACTTGTCGAAGCCGTGAGCACCGAACGCTCCAATGATGACTCCGAGTGCTCCCAGCAAACCGGCAAGACGAATCCACACGATTCCGGACATAGTTAACAAACACCTTCTTCAATGAACGGTTAAATACCTAGTTCTTTTAGTTTTGGTTCGATAGCTTCGGCCCAGCGGCGGTACCCGTCAGCTCCCAAGTGCAGAGCGTCTTTCATGACACTTTCCGGCAAGTGGCCATCGTCTTCCAAAAATACGTCGCCGATGTCCAAGTAGTGGACTCTTTCGCCATCGTGATAACGCCGAATGATTTGATTGATCGCGACGTTATTCAGGCGAGGCAAGTCATAGGGACTTCTGGAACGCGGGAAGATTCCCAGCAGCAAGACCTTTGTATCCGGTGTTCGCTCTTCGAGGATGTCGAGAATTCGTTTAACGCCATCTGCGACTTCGGTCGGTTGTTGCATCGAATGACCTGTATTGTTTGTTCCGATCATTAATACGGCGACCTTTGGCTTTATTTTTTGCAGATGGCCGTGCGTCAAACGCCAGATGACATGTTCGGTTCGGTCGCCGCCAAAACCAAAGTTGATCGGTTTTCGGTGCGAGT
>JAGQPC010000541.1 GCA_020426925.1 Planctomycetales bacterium
AACGCGAATTGGCAACGTCCATTGAATCTCTCGAATGTCGCCGCCTTCTCACCGCGGGTCCTCGAGTCATTGACCAATTTCCCGGCGCACGCCCTGCAACGGCCGCAGCGCTCAGCAAATTCCAACTGACATTTGACATGCCCGTCGATCTCACAACGATCGATTCGTCTGACGTTTCTCTGACAAATCCGCTTGGCGAGTCAGTCAATCCTGTTCAACTCGTTCCCGATGTCGACAGTGGAGGGCTAGATTTTTACCTAACATTTCCAGCTCAGACCACGCGAGGTGATTATCGTTTGTCCTTGGGGCCGGACGTTTCGGACCTCAATGGCAACATGATGAACCAGGACAACGATGCGCTCAACGGCGAAACGAACGGGCAAGACATTTATCGGTCGACCGTAACTTACGCGTCCATTCCACTCGCGCTTCCGGCAGGTGACGGCGAATTGTTCCACGAGAGTTTTGAGGATTGGAATGCGATTCCGAACCATTGGAGTTTCTCCACGAATCCTGGCGGGTCGATTGCAGTCTCTGGCGAGCACGGACCCCACGGCGGGAACCAGCATTTGATTTCCACAGCATTCTCGTCGAATGTCCTACAAACAGCGACTTTGGCGATCGACGCGTCGGCGCATGCAGAGAGCGAAAATCTGTTCGTCGATTTCTGGGCCAACCGTAGTATATCAAGCCAAACAAGCCAAGACTTGAGAATCGAACTCAGCGCCGATGGCAGTCGTTGGCGTGAAGTTTCTCGCCTCTCGCTGACTAACGAACCGACCAACTACGTCATCGATCTCGACAAACACGCGGCAAGTCAAGGCATTTCACTCGACGATGATGTTTACATTCGGTTCCGACATAATTCCTACAGCAGTATCGGCCAACCATTCGCACTGGATGATGTAAGAATCTCCGCTGGAGCACCATCAATACGACTCGATATTGGCGGGAATGACGTGTCAGAAAGCTCCGGAATGGACGGCTTGATCGCAACTGTTTCTCGCGGAAATACGCTTGATTCGGATCAGGACCTTGAGATCTTTCTTTCTTCTAGCAATGCAAGTGAGCTTACCGTTCCAGAATCGGTCACGATCCCTGCGGGTGCCCGCTCTGTCACATTTCAACTGGTAAGCGTTGATGACAATGTTCTGGACGGACCGCAGACGGTCACAGTGCAAGCGACAGCTGCTGATTATGGGTCGGCATCATCACAGGTCCGCGTGTTGGATTCCGAGGACATCGGCGTCAACGTCGCTGCGCAGACGATAGGCGATCGCGATGTGACTACCGTCACGATATCGCGCGGCGACGTCGACGATCTGTCGCAGCCGGTCCTCGTGTCGCTTAATGTCGACGACCCGACGGTCGCACAAATTACTCGACAGGTCGTCATCCCGGCCGGTCAAAAATCGGTCCATACGGAACTGCATGGAATTCCTGGGGCCGTTCGCTTTGGCGTGCGAAAAACTCAAATCACAGCGACGGCAGATGGATTCGAACCAGGCACGAACACCGTTTTTGTTCAAGATGGCTCACAGCCTTCGCTTGTCTTTTACGTTCCAGAAGAAAGTGCACCTGAAGGGGGCGACAGCGTGGTTGCTCAGATACTGCGTCCCGTTGGCGCCCTGGGAGACATTCTCGTTAACATAGAGTCTTCGCCGCCAGGGCAGCTAGTCCATGCTGACACCGTTGCGATCCCCAGCGGCGAGAATTCAGCGTCTGTGGAGTTGACGCCTTCCAACGACGGGATGCTTGATGGTGACGTTTTGGTGTCGATTACTGCGTTTGTTGACCCCGCTCGCGCAATAGCATCCACTGATATTTTGACAGTTCGTGACGACGACACAATCGAAGCTCGAACAATCGGCGGTCCGCTAACCGGTGTGTTGGAATCATCCGAATACCAGGTTGTGGAATCCGTTAGTGTTCTTAGCGATACTCAACTGAGTCTAACGGCAGGAAGCAGTTTGCAATTTGCTGCAGGCACTGAATTAAGCGTGTACGGAAGTCTCGTGGCAATCGGTACTGAAGATGCACCCGTCGGCTTTACGTCTGCATTACCAGAGCAGACGCCAGGCGATTGGCAGGGTATTAAGTTCTTAAACGATGCTGCATCGGCGAGCACTCTGGACCATGTCGACGTTGAATTTGCACAAACGGCAATAACGATCACGCGGGCACCAAGTGAAGGAATCAGGGTCTCTAATTCCACTATCCGAAACAATAAGACAAATGGCATCTACGCGAGTGGAAACATCAACAGCAGCGTTGTCCTTGAAGGAAATAGCATAACCAGCAACGGCGAAACCGGTGTCTACTTACGTGCATACGCATCTGGATGCACCGGATCGAGCAATAGTACGACTGTGCGTAACAATGACATCAGTGAAAACGGCGCGACTGGCATCAGCCTTGTTGGCTCGGGAAGTTCGATTCACGGTTGCATACCGTCGAGAAGCGGTAGCGTCACTGCGCTGATCGAAGGAAATTACATTCATGACAACGCCAATGATGGAGTGTTTGGAGGCGCATACAACGGATACCATGCACGCGGAAGCGTTCGTGCAACGATCCGCAACAATCTGATCACGAAAAACGAAGGCAATGGACTTCGATTCACGGGCGACGGGTATTCGTTTCCGGTGGTCGTTCACAATACCATTGTGGGCAACACTGGTGCTGGAATGCTCCACGGAGAAGGTCTGGCTTCTGTTCATAACAATATTTTCGTTGGAAACCGGTCTGGTATCGAAGCCGCTGGTGATGCAACACTTAGCATCGACCAAGTCACACATAACCTATTCCACGAAAACGTTAACGGAAGTTTCGTGAACTATCAGGGAAGTCCGGCTGATACTGTGACGGTCAATGTTAACGGCACTCCGGCAGATACGAGTTTTAACATTTTCGTCGACCCAGCATTCAAGTCGGAAACAGATTTTCACCTTCGACTGTTGTCTCCGGCGATTGATGCCGGCACGCAAGACAGCGTTGGATGGCGCGACATCGATGGCGACCAAAGGAGTTTTCCAGCTGACATCGGCTACGACGAATTCTCAGATGGCAACCCAAATCTGCCGGGCGACGTGACAGGGAATGGACGCATTGATGCCGCCGATATTGACGCGATCAACATGTCAATTCGGACAGACGGCGAGTATCAAAACGCTTACGATTTGAACGAAGATAAGCAAGTGGATCGACACGATGTCGACTTCCTCATCAGCAATATTCTTGACACGTCGGCTGGGGACGCCGACCTCGACGGGCGATTTGACTCAACCGATTTCGTCGTCGTGTTTCAAGCAGGCGAGTATGAGGACGCTGAAGTTGGGAACTCGACTTGGGCCGAGGGTGACTGGAATGGCGACGGTGACTTCACGACGGTTGACTTGGTACTTGCGTTCCAGGCTGCGACGTACGAATCTTCGCTCGCGAAGATCATTCCATTTGTCGCGGACGACGAGCTGCGAGAACGCGAAATAAAACCGCTGAATCTCAAATCTCGTGCATACGCAATTGATGCTGTCTTTGCCGATGGAATCACCCACCATGGCGCTTCGCAGCGTCTGTTTACGGTATAGGCTCGCGACTGAATTAACCGTAGGTCTGCGCGTCGCGCCAAGCTGCATGCGTTCGGTGAGATGTCCTGATCGGGCGAATCTGTGACGAAATATTCCGGTGTTGCCGATCCAGCGGGCTTAGCCTCGCCCTAGGATTGATCACACTCCTTCGCCAGTCGATGTGTCAACGTGCACAAGGTCGTTTGTCCTACGCACTCTTGAGGGAAACTGATTTTGCACAGCGTTGGTTCGTCCATATGCACGAATCAAGCCACTGCAAATCCTGGTCGTCATCAGTTTGCCTGCGTTTTTTGGCTATTTGAATGCATAGGCTTCTTTCCGGACGCCCGCGTTTGAATTTGGATGTTGGCTTGTGTGGCTGGTAGAGATGCTGCAGGTGGGAAGGGCCGTCCGGAAAGAAGCCTATGCATTCGCGGTCGTTCTTCGAGCGGTCGGTTGGACAAACCGATCGCAGTAGTCAATCCGCCTAGGCGCAGCGGTGGGGCATCGATTCCAACACCGCTGCGCGTAGGCCGCTTCATGCGTTCGGTGATCGCGACCGAAGCGAGTAAAGTAGCCGAAGATAAAATCGCTGACGAAATATTCCCAACACAAACGCCCATTCAGCACCGAACGACGCTGTGTCGCCGCAGGCAACTGGCGGTGCTACTTCGCGAGTTTGCTGTTCTCTCCGGCCATGTCCATCGAGACGATCGAGCGAGAAATCTTCCAGACCGAATCGATGTCGGCCTTGACGTTCAGCCAATCGAGATAGGATAGCTCGTCAGAGACGTGGATCGCGGAGAGAACGCCGCTCAAGTAGCAGAGGGAAAGCTCGAGCTTCTTGGCAAGAACTGCCAGCCGTGGCCGGCGTGATTTTGTTCCTCCGAAATACTCGTCGAAATCGAGCAAGATCGATGCTGCGTTCGTTGCTTTTTCCAACAGCCCAGTGAACTCCGCGATCAGACTTCGGGCGGCGTCTCGATCGACTTCTATTTCCACGAGCAGCCGCTCCGTCATGCCAATCAGTTCATGACTCAGTTGAAGCAGAACTTTACGTTGCGCTTCGGCTCCATCTGGTGCCGCGTCGAGCCAACGCCACAGATGTTTGCCACTAAATTGCTTCAGACTTGTAAATGCTGTTTTCCGACTCTTCTTCATGTGGACCTCCCCCGTCAATGTTTTCAATTCATGGAATTGCACCCTCGGAAGTCCGGTACAGAAAATGGCCGCAACGATGTCCTCCGCGTCTTCACGCTTTCGTGAGAGATTAACGGAAGACCGGCTTTCTTCCGGAGTCGGTTGGTGGATCGAAAGATGCAAAACATTTGCCGCGTGACTCCGCCGTACGGCTCGAATGGCGCACGGGCGAATTCACGGTCAAGAGCTTCAACTCCCATCGTCAACGCCAGTCGCTCAAAGTGTCCTTTGAGCTCGGTGTATGCCTTTTGGCTCATCCGTACCGTCGCGTGACCATTTCGGTGCGAGACGGAGTATCCGGCGTAAACGATCGGAGTTCTTCTCGCATCTGCATATTGTCGGTGAATGATCCAGCCTTTTTTTGAGCGTTCGACTTTCTGATGTTCTTCAAAGAACCTGTGGTGACCTGCGGTGCATAGCAGCACGAAGAAACGTTCATGGCGGATGTACTGTGTGTTGGCGAGCGGCTTACCGTCAGGGCCGGTCTGTTGCTTGCGACGATAGCGCGACCATTTCGACCTCGCTACGTCAAACTTGACGAGCATCGTTTGGTCGACCGCCAGTGGATCCTTGCCGCCGGAAATGAGTCCCGTGACATAGAAGAAGTAGCCTCGCGCCACGTAGGCAACGGCCAGTTGTTGAATGAATCCTTCCAACGTCGGTGCAACGCACCGGTATACCTGCTTTGCCACTGCCACTTCCCCGTCAAAATATTTGTCCGTTATGGGGAATCGTCCGCACATGTTGCATTGTTTTTTACCTCGCTAGTTTTTTCCGCTGCTTTGTA
>JAGQPC010000542.1 GCA_020426925.1 Planctomycetales bacterium
CATGTAGACCGATTCCATGAATTTGCCCATCGCATACGGAGACATGTCGCGGAGATAGCCGGGACGCTCTTGGAGCATGTCGACAATCTGCTTGCGTTTCGAAAGCGGTAGCCGATGGGCAGTTTGCCACAATGCGTCATCCAGAAACTTTGCTTTGTCGTTGGCTCGAGCATTAAATGCCTGCCCGGTTTCAAGCTGGTCCCAAAGCTTGGCTTTCACCGCTTTCGTCTCGTCAGCGTAAGTCGCGACAACCGGCGACCAAGCCCAGGAAAACTCAACGCCGGGATCGAGTTGCGTCGACTTTAGCGTCGAGCCTTCGTGATTCGTACTGGCGAAATACTCGCCCTTGAGTCCATTTTCTCCATCAGCGAAACCGACCGGTGGCGTATAGGCCGAAGTCGGGATGAGCTGCGGACTTTGCCCAGCCCGTTTCCACGCCAACACGGCGATTGGAGCTCCTTCGCTATAGCCAACCCTATAAAACGAGTCGTGCACGACCTCAACGCGAATGGAAACAACTTGTCCAGCTTGCAGTGAAACAGGCTTGCTTTCATATGCACTAGTGGATGAGTCGAGCTCTAGCTTGTCATTCAGCCAGACCTTCATTGGCGATGTCTTCTTTAACTGCTTGCCTTGAACAAATGTGTATTCGCCGGATTCGGCAGGAGTCAGACTTCCCGTCCATCGCACAGAGAAATTTGGAAAGTCGACCTCATCCAGGTCGAGCTTGTCTACCAAGACTCGCTGATCTTCCATCGGCAGATTCTGCCAAGCGTTAGCCTTCATCCAATCGGCGAACACCCGGGCACTGTCTGCCTTGCTGCGTCCTTCCGCTGCCTCATCGGCGGCAACCAATGCAGCGAAGGTCGGCGGGCCAGCTGGAGGATCAACCTGTGCGGGGTCTTGTGCATACAGTCGGTAAACCGAATACCCACATACTGCAAGCGCGCATACTGCGAGCGCAATTTTCCTAGGAGACATTGAAAAGCCCTCAATTATGTTCGTGCGCGGACCACCAGTGTCCGCATGAGCTGCTATTTACGGATTGCCAGAGTCGGCAATAGATAAGTTCCGCCTGCTGTTACTTCCATTAATGCATTGTGATCCGTCGCTAAGGTGTCACCCAACTTGAGGAGCGTGTCACCTCACAACGGCCAAGTGTATGCGCCTTTTGTGTTTCGTCAACACTTTCCAGGAAAAGTTTTTTTCGCAGCTGCAGTGTGTGACAATAATGTGTCACACTGGGTCTTTTGCATGTGATACGTTCTAACCTGTCACTGGTTCTTAGAAAACGAAAACCATGTGGCACAAAGAGTGACAAGTACTCTATGATGTTCTTCCATTTCCCGTTGCACATGATGCAAGTAGGCGTGTTTTCGTGCTCCAAAACAATCTTACTAACCAAGCACACATCGAAGCATCCGCGTTATTCGTTGAACGAATTCCGATTGCCTTTGCTCGTCGTTTTTTGGTCATGGGGTATCGGGATACCTCTGTAGAAAACAACGACGAAATTCTGTTGCAAGTTGGCGATGAATCTGCTTGGCATGTTGTCGACACGGTAAGAAGAACGCTTGGATGTCACGTCCGTCCCATCCTGTGTGAACCGGAAGAAGTTCTTGCGCAAATCAATCAGGGCTACCAAATCCATAATCGCTCGGCAGATTCTGCGGTTGCAAAACTAAAAGACGAAGAACTAGATCCACGCAAATTGTCGTTTTTAGATCACCGCGATGATTTGCTGGACGATTCTCACCAAACACCTGTTATCAAACTCGTAAACTCATTTCTGTTTGATGCGATTGAAGCTCGCGCTTCCGATATTCATATTCAGCCGCGTGAAAACGAGCTTGTTGTTCGGCAGCGGATTGATGGTGTGCTTTTCCAAACGCTGACGATCCCCAAAGAGCACCAAGAAGAAGTTATCAGCCGCCTTAAAGTTCTCGGCAAAATGAACATTGCTGAAAAACGTTTGCCGCAAGACGGACGAGCTAGTGTTCAAGTCGGCGATCGCGTTATCGATCTCAGGCTGGCGGCGTTACCGACGAGTTTTGGCGAACGGATTGTAGTTCGCTTTCTCGATAAGAGTGCTCGCCTGTATACGCTTGAAGAGCTCGGTATGGGCGAAAACGGACTGAAACGGTTTCGAAGGCTCATTCAACTTGAACACGGACTGTTGCTTGTCACTGGCCCGACGGGAAGCGGGAAAAGCACAACACTTTATGCGGCACTCCAAGAAATTAACGTAGCTGACCTGAATGTGCTGACTCTGGAAGACCCGATCGAATACCAGCTGGAAGGCATTAGCCAAACACAGATCAACACCAAAAAAGGACTTACGTTTGCCAGCGGCCTGCGTAACGTGCTTCGCCAAGACCCTGACATCATCATGGTGGGCGAAATTAGGGATCGTGAAACAGCAGAGATGGCAATTCAATCGGCGCTAACCGGGCACTTGGTGTTCTCAACGCTTCATACCAACGATGCCGCCAGCGCCGTTACTCGTTTGATCGACTTGGGAATCGAACCCTTTTTGGTAGCAAGTTCAGTGATTGCTGTAATGGCACAGCGCCTGGTTCGGAGGATTTGTCCCGAATGCAAACAGCCTCAAGAAGCAATGTTGGTCGACAAGCAGTCACTGGGGCTTGCGGATGATTACGAGCTGAGTGCTTGGCGCGGTGCAGGCTGCAAAAACTGTCGCGATACTGGCCATCACGGACGTGTTGGCATTTATGAAATCATGGAAGTTGGCGACGAGCTTGGCGAACTCATTCAAGAGCGAGCCAATGCCTCTGAGATTCGGCAACGGGCAATGCAAGCTGGAATGCAGCGACTGCTCGATGATGGCGTCTATAAAATCCAGACGGGCCAGACAACGATCGATGAAGTTTTGCGAGTAACGATGCGCGCAGTGGAGACTCAGTCAGAATGACCGTTTTTGTCTACAAAGCCGTCGATGCTCGTGACAACGCAATAAAGGGTTCTGTCGTCGCTGACTCGGCACGTCAGGCTCGCGACATTCTGTTTGAGCGAGGCTTGCAAGTTCGTGACGTTGCAGAAGAAAAGAAAGCCAAGCGATCGTTTCTAAGAACGAGAAAAGGTACGGCAAACGCCGTTGCCAACACACTGCGTGAGCTGGCTACTTTACTATCGGTTGGCGTTGGTGTTGTGGAAGCACTGGACATTGTCGCTGGCGACGAAGGACAGAATAACGCCATGCGGACATCGTTGCTATCGCTCAAAGATCGAGTATCGAGTGGTGGAAGTCTGGCAGCAGCTATGAGCGACCAAAGCGACATCTATGATGAGTTAACTCGGCACATGGTGGAAGTCGGCGAGCATTCGGGAACGCTGGATGTCGTTTTGGATCAAGTGGCCGATTTCAAAGAAAGGTCGCTCCAACTAAAAGACCGTGTGCTGGGAGCGGTACTCTATCCCGCGATTGTGCTGGGAACGAGCATGATTGTGGTCATCTTTTTGATGACTGTTGTCGTTCCCATGTTGCTGACAAGCCTGTTGGAAGCAAACCAAGAACTTCCCTGGCCGACACTCGTGCTTAAGACCATGAGTGATACGCTGGTCCATCACGGATTTTGGCTGTTGTTGCTAGGAATCGTATCTGTCGTCGGATTCTTAATGCTGATTCGCTCCGAAAAGGGCAAGCTCCTATTTGACCGAGCGGTGTTACGAGTCCCGCTTGTTGGCAGCATGATTCGCAAGCAAGCGATCTCGCGTGTAGCGATGGTGATTTCGACGCTCTTAAAAAGCGGCATTGAATATGTTCAGGCCGTAAAGATTGCCAGCGGCTCCACGAAGAATCGAGTTCTCAGTAACGGACTCAAAAACAGTGTTGAGTTTGTGACCTCGGGTGAAGAGATTGGCCAATCGCTAAAGCGAACGGGACTTTTTCCTTCAGTTGTGGTTCATGT
>JAGQPC010000543.1 GCA_020426925.1 Planctomycetales bacterium
TTAGCAAAACACTTGGCACGCGACGAAAGACCGAACGAAACCGCTCGGGCAACGTCATCGTTGTCCATCAGCGTATCGGCCTCACCTTCGCGACCGTAAAGAGCCGGCGCCGCTTGCTCGCACTTCCCTTGCAACTGCTGAATGAACTCTGCAACGTCGGGACCGCTTCCCATACTCAAATAGGGCCGCCTGGAGAATTCAGTCTCCGAATCGAGACATTTGCGAGCCAATTCAGTCGTTCGATATCGCCCGTCAGGCGTTCGCTCCAGAACATGCATCGCCCGCAGCAGGGCGCAAAACGTGCGTTCGGCCTGTTGCGTGAAATCGAATTCACTTTGAAGTTCAGTCGCGGTAATTTCTCGATTACGCAATCGCTCGACGAGGTTCAACTCAAACACAGCGCGCAGTCCAAGGGCCGCTTCTTCGAATCGTAGTAATGCGTAAAACGAGCTTCCATCAAGCGGTTCTGGCATGTCGACTTCCATTGCTACAAGCCGTTGCGGATCGGCGGTACCCAGCCAACCTCAAACAAAAACACCTTGGTCATCCTTCCGACAACCAAGGCGTTAAGCTTAGGCGTTTGCGTTTGCAATGCAACGGTTATTTGAGTTCCATTTGGCAGCTGAGCCCGCCGGCGGCTGGAACATAGCCCGTGCGAGCATAGTCCATGACCATACGGTCCGAGCTGAACCTCCATGCCAACGAAGCAATCGAATTCATCATCATGCGAATCCACTGACGAGGTAAGCCATCAATGTCGCGGTGGTAGTAGAGCGGAATCACGCGGTTTTCGAGCGTTTCATACAGCCACTGCGCGTCACGCGTGTCGCCGATTTCATCAGACGCGTGGTTGGTTCCTTTGCCAATTGCAAATCCATTTGTCCCGTCGTAAGCTTCCGCCCACCAGCCGTCCAAAACCGACAGGTTCAGGCCACCGTTGAGAACAACTTTTTGGCCGCTCGTCCCTGACGCTTCCAGTGGACGACGAGGATTGTTCAGCCAAACGTCGACTCCCTGAATTAAGTGCCGGCAGACGTTCATTTCGTAGTCTTCTACAAAGACGACTCGACTTGCAAAGCGTTCGTCGTGTCTCAGATTCGCAATGCGTTTGATGAGCTGTTTGCCAGGTTCATCTTTTGGATGAGCCTTTCCTGCAAAGATCAGTTGGATCGGTCGCTCTTCATCTGTGACCATTCGGTACAGTCGTTCAACATCCGAAAGAATCAAATCGGCTCTTTTGTACGTTGCAAAGCGTCGCGCGAAACCGATCGTCAACAGGTTCGGGTCGAGCACGTTACGCGCTGACTCAATCACATCATCGCCTTCACTTCGCCGTCGACATTGACGGCTGACCCGCCGGCGCACGAACGCCAACATTAGATTTTTTAGCGAGTTGTGTGTTTCCCAAAGCTCACCCGGATCGACATTGCGGATCGCTTGCCAGACTTCAGGCTCGCCCATCCGCCGTGCCCAATCGGCTTCGAAATGCCGATCGTAGAGTTGCTGCATTTGATGCGCAAGCCAACTTGGAATGTGAACGCCGTTGGTAATGTGTCCGATCGGAATTTCTTCTTCCGTCCGCCAAGGCCAGAGATTCGCCCACATCCGGCGTGATACGTGGCCATGAAGTGAACTCACCGCGTTGGCCCGCCGCGACAACTTTAATCCCAAAACCGTCATACAAATCGATTCTTGCGTGTCTTGAGGTTCGACGCGCCCCAGGCCCATTAGCTGCTCGTAAGAAATGCCCAGAGCGTCTCGCAATGGCCCAAGATGTTCTTCAACTAACTCCGCGTCGAAGCGGTCATGCCCGGCAGGAACCGGTGTGTGAGTTGTGAATACGGTTGCGCGCGTGACTTCCCGCAGCGCGTCATCAAAACTCTGGCCGTCTTCGGACATACGCTGACGTATCGCTTCAAGCGGCGCAAACGCACTATGTCCCTCGTTCAAATGGAAGACGCCCGGTGTGATTCCTAAGGCTTGCAGCACGCGGACACCACCGACGCCCAACACAAGCTCTTGACGTATTCGTGTCCGTTCGTCACCGCCGTACAATCGAGAAGTTAGCTCTCGATCTTCCGGACTGTTGCCGTCCACGTCGCAGTCCAACAAATACAAACGGACACGGCCCACGTGCATCAACCACACTTGAGCAAACAGCTGACCGTTACGAGTATCAATGCAGACTTTCAGTGGCTTGCCGTCGACATCGAAAGCTTGCTGGACTGGCAAGTTTTCGACTTTGGTGTCGACGTAATCTTCAACTTGATAGCCTTCTTCGTTGAGCTGCTGTTTGAAATAGCCCTGGTCATAAAATAGGCCGATCGCCACCAACGGTATCCCCAACCCGCTGGCGCTTTTGATGTGGTCGCCCGACAAAACGCCGAGGCCGCCGGAGTAGATCGGCACCGATTCGTGTATGCCAAACTCTGCCGAAAAATAAGCCACGGGCTTCGAACCAAGCACACCTGCATTTGTCGCTGACCACGTCGACGAATAGCCGCCCAGATAATCCTTAAGCTGACGGTACGCGTGGTGAATGCGACTATAGAGCACCATCTCGGTCGCGCGAGCATCCAAACGTTCAGGCGTGAACTCTTTCAGCAACGCGATCGGGTTGTGGTCCAATTGCCTCCAGCGGATCGGGTCTAGGTCTCGGAACAGAGCCGACACCTCTGGCTGCCACATCCACCAAAGATTGCTGGCTAACGCCATGCATTTGTCGTACAGTGTCTGTGCGTTCATTTCGCCTCGACCGTTGGAGCTTGTTTTTGCAGGGGCTAGCATGTCCGTTGGAGTCATATTTCCTGTTCCTTGCGAGCAGTACGGTTTCTCAATCGCTAAATCGACAGATGATGACGGTTACTTCACTTAATCCGTCAGTGGCAACCGTCCGACTCCGCCAAATAACCCGCAGTCGCGCTGAATCCCCCAGCTTGTAAAGTGCATGCTATCGCTGCGATTGCCTGCAGTTTAGCGCTGATTTTCGTTGAAGTGCCTGAAACGAAAGCCGTAAAATCACGCAACCAGTTTTGCGCGATCCTCCACTGCAACTGCGTGTCCAATGCACACGCCAGTACCTCTTCGCCAGAATCGCTCAGCCCTATGAAACTAGCATCCGACAACTCGCGCGATACTTCATGGGGCGGAGTCGTCGCTGATGTGGCTCAGCCGTACTTGGAACTGCCAACGGCCGTTCATATTCTCTGCTTAGGAACTCTGCTGAACCGGGCCGGCTCGTTTGTAATAATCTTTTTGACGATTTACACGAGTGAAAAACTTGGGTTCGGCGTGACGTTTGCCGCGAACTGCATTGGCGTATTTGGCATCGGATCAATTGTCGCGTCAATGATTGGCGGCCAACTGGCCGATCGATTGGGACGGAAACCGGTCATGCTGTTTGCACTGTTTGGCGCCGCGATTTCACTCTTTTCCATGAGTTTCGCGAGCCAACGGATTACGTTCCTCCTGTGGGTATTTTCGTTTTCGTTGACGATCGACATGTATCGTCCGGCAGCGTCCGCAATGCTGGGCGATTTGACGTCTCCAGCACAACGCCCGATCGCCTTCAGCTTGATGTACATTTCGTTCAACTTGGGATTTGCCGTAGCCGCACCTATCGGTGGCTTTTTGGCAAGTCATTCGTTTCGGTGGCTTTTTTGGGGTGATGCAATCACAACAGGAGCGTACGGAATCATCATTGTCTGGTTGATCCGTGACACACTTCCGATTAAACCAGCAAGCAATCAGAGTCGAATCGGTTTCGGCACAATCACGAGAGTTGCCAATGACACAACGTTCTTGCTGTTTTCCGCAGCAACGCTGCTGACAAGCATTGTGTTCATGCAAGCGTTCACGACGTTGCCGATCTACATGAAACAGCTCGGTTATTCCGAGAAACTTGTAGGGGCGTTGCTCGCCACAAATGGCGTGCTGATCGTGATCTGCCAGATTCCGATCACTCAGATATTCCAACGCTTTCACCGAGTCATCGTCATAATCGTTGGCGAGCTCTTAATCGCTGTCGGGTTCGGCCTAACCACGTTTGCGAACACGATCTCCATTCTCTTGATGACGATCGTGATTTGGACGCTTGGAGAAGTGGTCCAAGCAGCGTTCAAGCAATCTCTGGTAGCCGACATGGCACCGGCCGATATGCGAGGCCGCTACATGGGAATATTCTCGCTGTGCCATTCCTTTGGTGTGGCAGTTGGCGCGCCAATCGGCGGACAAGTACTCGCTCGTTGTGGAGCCCAGGTGCTTTGGCCGACTTGCTTCGTTGTCGTTCTGATTTCGGTGCTGATCTACTGTTTCGTATTCGTTCGGATGTCGCGACAGGAGGCAGTGAGCGTTCGCAGTACGGCGTAAGCGGACCACGATCGCAAACCAATAAACAACGCGCTCTCGGTGGAGAGTGCGTTGATGTTCTTAAGTCGAATCGAAACGACTACCAGGGACCGCGTACGTAGTACGATCCCATCATTGATGTGTCGTACGGCCAAACTGGTGCAGGGTTCGTTACCGTTCCCGTAACCGGGTCAACGTATGCTCGGCCAAATTGGAAGTGGATTGGGGTGACTCGATTTCTGCCTACACCCCAAGCGTAATTCGTTTGCCAATTCACGGTCGGAGGCACGATGACGGCAACCGGATGTCCCCAGTCAGCACGGTAATAGTTGTTGTGCCACGAACGATTCGCGTTGTGCCAATTGGCTCCACGGTCTCTGCTGTCTGCAACCGCACTCGTTGCGATCGTCGCAACCAAGATGGCGGTTACTGCTAATAAACGACGCATATCGAAATCTCCATTTTGAATTTGGAACACGATTATCGGACGATGTTGCCCAACGGGTTGTACGACCACCGTACGCGAGTTCGGTTGAGCCCCATGCCGTTGTTGTAGTACTGATGGTAACTACGGCTGTGCGTGTACAGCAACTCGGTTGGGTAGAACGGCTGATAGGTGTAGTACGTATGACCGACGTGTGACGGCGTTGGATATGGTGCAGGAAACGCAGCCGCGGTTGAGCCCATGTTGTTTGGCTGGTAATAGTTGTAGAACAGGTCCGCTTGCGATTGCTCGGTGTAAGGGCGGTACCAGTGGCAACGTTTTCCCGCCGCTGCGGAGGCTCGGTTGCTGGCTCTGGCTGAACGCAATTTGTCCATAAGCCCACCACATTTCTGGCAGCTGCCGCAGGCGTCTCCGCACGGATCACAGCATCCTACATCGCAGCAACCGGAATCGACGCATCCATCGCAACAGGAGCCACCGATGACGGGAGCGGGAGCTTGTTGACAACTGCTGCACGTCTGTGCAAAGGCACTGCCCGCGACCATTGCGAACACAGCAAATGTGGTTGAAAAGATTGCAAAGTTGGGCCGCATGGCCAGACTCCTTTTTTACGAGAAAGCCGCAAGGTGGGACCGCAACGCATCGCACTTTCAATCGTAGGCGCGAATCCGAAAGCGGTATGCGAATTCACTTGCGGGTGGGTGGGACGTCCGTTGACGCGTCGCGTGTGTCTCGGCCACAATCAAATCGATGGGACGATTGCACGCGATACCCGCATGGGTGTGTTTGATTAATCTCGGCAATGACGGTGCGGCGGGTGAATCAAATTCTGCGAGCAAGTCTAAACGTTCCGTCCTCGACGGTTGTGCTTGCATGGGCGGCTGTGACAGGCTTTACTCAGTCGATATAATCTGCCGCTCAATGCATTCGCAAGCCGCAAAGTCCCGCCATTTTCACTATTATCAACCCAAAGAGCCCAGAATCGAGTGGCGAATGTCGATTCACGGCAAACGTCGGTCCTGTCGATAAAAACGTGTCATCGAATTGGCAAGCCGTCAAAACTGAACTGCTTCCGTTGATCAGATAAAGATGAAAGCAACCTGGAGGTGCGGCCGTGGCTAAGCGATCGATTAAAAAAGG
>JAGQPC010000544.1 GCA_020426925.1 Planctomycetales bacterium
ACGACACCTTCCACGCGAACATCGAAGAGAAGTCTCCCGCCGAAGCGATTCGCACCGCTGCGCCTCACATGATTCACGTGCATATCAGCGAAAACGATCGCAGCACTCCTGGTACCGGCGGCATCAACTGGGACGGGAATTTTGACGCTTTGAAAGAAGTCAACTATGACGGCTGGCTCGTTGTCGAAGCGTTTGGGCTCGCTTTGCCTGAGCTTGCCGCCGCTACAAAGATCTGGCGCCGCATGTTCCAAAGCGAAGAGCAGCTCGCCAGCGACGCACTGGCCTTTATGAAGGCCGAAGTCGCCAAACGTTGGGCGTAGCATTCGATGAATGCGGCAGAGCTGCTAGATTGAACTCATGGACGACACGAACTCAGCTCCCGAAGACGACAAGTCGATCAACGCGCAGCCACTCAGCGCGGACGAACTAGGACGAGCGTTCGCTCAACTTATGGGCGACGACTCGGAGGCAGAATCGCCGCCTGACCATACGGAATCTCCGTTAGCCGATCCGGACGACGACGAGACTGAGTCGAAACTAGCGACCGACGATGCTCCGGTGTCGCCTGAAAGTATCTTGGAAGCGATGCTCTTTGTCGGCCATCCGCAAAACAAGCCGCTGACCAGTCGCGTTCTAGCCAGCTTCATGCGTGGAGTTTCACCGAACGAGCTCGACGAAATGATCGTCGAGCTCAACGAGCAGTACGATGAACAAGAAACGGCGTACACGATCAGTGCCATAGGCGATGGCTATCGCATGAGTTTACGGGATGACCTAGCCAGCATTCGAAACCAGTTCTACGGAAAGGTAAAAGAAGCCAAGCTGTCGCAGACCGCAATCGACGTGTTATCGATCGTGGCGTACAACCAGCCCGCGGAACGCCAGAAGATTGAATCGGTATTTGGAAAACCGGTCCGAGGAATTCTGAGTCAGCTTGTGCGTCGCAACTTGCTATCGTTGGAAAACACAACCGAACGCCCTCGCAAGACCTACTACCGCACCACGGATCGTTTTTTGCAGTTCTTTGGGCTGGAAGACATTGACGACCTTCCTAGAGGCGAAGACTTTTAATCGTTGCGACGCGAAACCTCGCGATTGGCGGTATGATCGATTCAGGAACTGTGAGCGCTCGAACTCGGCATGATTCGTAGTGAAGTGGTACGCTATACGGATCGCCACGCCGCAGGAGTTCGTAATGTTTTTGGCCGATTGCCCGAATTGTCGCAAGCCGATCCTGATTCCAGGAAATCACATGAAAGCGGTTGCGCAGTGTCCGCTTTGTGAATACGAGTTTTCGGTGGAAGGCATCGCATCGACCGAAGTTCCCGTTGTCGAGATTCTTCGTTCCGATTTTTCGACGATTGATGGTGCTAAAACCAAGGCGAAAAACTCCGAGCTGAACTTTGATCTTGAGCCAAGCGAGAAATCAAGTGACAGCGAAGGCGCCCGCAACTTCAAGGATGACGCCCCGAGGCCAGACTTCGATTTCGATGATGAGGGAACACAATCCGCAGAACTCGCAACACTAACGCAGGCCGTGCCCAGCCCGTTTGATGGCGTTGGTGGGCGGATAGAAACGTCCGAGCGAACGTCCGTCGCGGCGGAGCGCAGAATGCAACCTCGACAAGGCCGCAGTCCGCTTGTCGAGGTCATCAAGATTATCGGCGGCGGTGTGGTCGGACTAGCGATCGCTCAAGCAATCCTTTGGTGGCTGCCAGGTGACTGGCGACGCGATCCGCTCGGCTTAGCACCCAAAGTTCCCGAATTCGCTGCCTTCATCGTTCCTGCAGAACTCCGCAAATCTGGCGAAACGTCGCAACAGAATCCTGCCCCTGATCCCAACGACTACTCGACCGCATCATATGACGATGGCTCGGTTGAAATCGAACCACTGATCGATCCTGAAGACATAGATTTGGGTAACGTCGGTCTGAACAGCGACGATTTGACCGAGTCTGAAAATCCAACAGATGTCGAAATCGATCCGGATGAAATCGTTTCATCATCAGACGAGATCAGCGATGCACTTGATGCAAATCCAACAAACGCATCATCCGTTGACTCCAACATAGAAGTGATCGACCATCAACAGGATCAGCCAAATACGATTGACGATGTCGCGACAAGCGACTCTGAATCGGACGACGCGCCAGCTGAAGGCGACGCCTCCACAGGTGAAGATTCGATCGTGCTTACCGGAGATGATGATCCGGAGCTAGAACCAACGCCCGAACACGCAGTCGTTGAAGCTCGTCTTGCACACGCCCCGACTATCTCTCTCGATCAGCTCACCGAAGCGTTGACGACTGCAAACGCACTTTCCACCGCCCTGAGCGACAGTGGCAACACGAGCAAATCCAAATCTGCCCGGCGTGAATTCTACGTTCGAATCGCGGAACTAGGTCGAGCGGTCACCTACTTCGACGGTGATTTTAGCGAGATTGAGCAACAGGCTCAGGTCGAAGCGTTACTGCGCGAGATCGGACAGGACGAGTTCAAGTTTAACTTGATCGGCGCGAGCGTCGCGGGTTGGCTCACATTCAGCGGGCGTGAAACGGATGGCGTCGTCATCGCTGGTTATCCTCGAGAAATCACCGAGATCGGAAGCGTGTTCGCGACCAAGATTGAACTAGCTGGACGCCCAGATCGTTTTATGAATGTGTTGTCCAAAAACGATCCACGAACGCACGAGCAAATGCCGGTGGAGATTGGTAAACCGGTCGTCGTCCTGGGAATCATCTCCGACAAACCGTCCGAGCAAATTATTGGTTACGACGGCGCTGCCACCATCGTGATCTGGCACGGTACGCACGTGACCGTTCCGTCCAGCGACTAACTTCATGACAAGGAACCTCTGTTGTCAAATCTCCAGAACTTGTCATCGTGTAACGCATCTGACTGTGACGGACTGGAGTCCGCGAGCAGCGTCGCGCAGCGAATTGCTTCCGGCGCACTATCATCGGTCGAAGCAACGCACGCCATTATCAATCGAATTCAAGCCGTAAACGCTCGGCTCAACGCTGCTTCCGTTTGTCGTTTTGAAGAAGCTCTCGAGGAAGCTCGCGAAGCCGACGCCTCTAAGGCGACGCCGGACCGCCCGCTTCATGGCGTCCCAGTCACGCTAAAAGAGTCGTTCGAACTCGCGGGCACGCCGGCAACGATTGGACTGACGTCGCGCCGAGCGAACATTTCGAAGACCGACGGGCCGCTGGCAAAATCACTTCGATCCGCTGGCGCGATCATCGTCGCAAAGACAAATGTGTCAATGCTGATGTTTTCGAACGAAACGGACAACCCAGTCTACGGCCGCACTGTGAATCCATGGAATACAGAGCGCACGTGTGGAGGCAGCACTGGTGGCGAAGCCGCTTTGATAGCAGCGGGCGCATCAATACTCGGCTTTGGCGGAGACATGGGTGGAAGCATTCGAGTGCCGTGTCATTTCTGCGGCATACATGGAATCAAGCCGACGAATGGCAGAATCACTCGCCAAGGCTCCATCGCCAATATTGCCGGAATGAAGGCATTCGAGTTTCAACCAGGACCAATGGCGAGAACGGTTTCCGATGTCGCATTAGGCTTGAACGTGATAGCTGCGAATCGCGGAGCCACCGATGCGCCGAAGTCTGTCGTTCCCGATTATCGAGACGTTAGTGTCTCTGGATTGCGGATCGGGATTTGGCCGGACGACAAATTGTTTCCGGCATCACCCTCAATTCGACGCGCAATCAACGAATCCGCGGCGGCTCTCGAATCGGCCGGAGCAGCCGTCGTAGAATTTGCGGCTCCGGACTTCGGCGAGGTCGTCGACCTCTACATGGGGCTGATGAGCAGTGATGGCGGTGTCGGCTTACGCCGGCTTGCTCGCGGATCAGAGGTCAACGCGGGGCTCAAACAACTATTTCGGATCGGAAGCATTCCACGCTCCGTTCGTCCACTCATTTCTACCGCGTTGCGTATCTCTGGCCAACATCGGATGGCAAGACTCTTGTCGAACACAGGCGGACGGTCAGCGGCAGAGTTTTGGAGACTAAGTTCGGCCAGAAACGACTGTGAAGCAATGTTCTTGCACGAGATGAATGCTAAACAGCTCGATGCCATCATCTTTCCTCCGTACGCGTTGCCCGCGATTCGTCACGGGACGGCAACCGATCTGTTGATGGCTGGTTGCTATGCATACATCACGAATCTTGTTGGCCTGCCCGCTGGAGTCATAGGTGTCACTCGAGTTCGACCCAGCGAAGAGTCTGATCGCGCCGTCACGCGTGAGTTAGCAGATCGTCTGGCGCGGCAGGCCGAAGAAGGTTCCGCAGGGCTTCCCGTCGGCGTACAGATCGCTGCGCGCCACTGGCGTGAAGATGTCGTGCTAGCAATCATGGCGGAGCTGGAAGGACAGTTTTGCCAACGAGCTGATTTTCCGCTAAATGTCCACCAGCCGAACAATCCTTAGATGGTAAAGTCGCTGGTGTCTCCAAGGATTTTTTTCAATCGAGTCAGCGCGCGGACGTAACGGTTACTCGCCGCTGCCTTCGTTAGTCCAAGTTCCTGAGCGATTTCGTTGTTCGACAATTCTTCCAGATGCCGCAGCGTGATGACTTCTCGGTCAATCGGATCCATTTCTTCGAGCGCCTCAGCCAAGCGAGCCTTCGATTCTTCACGCTGAATCACGCGACTTGCCGAAGTCATATTTCCCACGAGGAAGTTCGCGATCGACATCGATGTGGCATCGGGCGCACTTTTCATTCGTTTGACTTCCATGGCCGCATTGCGTTTTTGCGCGCCCAAATGCTGACGATGCGTGTTCATCAGGCGACGTCCGGTCATCAAACGAAGCCACAGAAAGAATGGAAAATCTTCGTGCTTGGCATAATCTTTTGCGCCTTGCACGACGTCGAGAAATGTTTCCTGTAAGACATCTGCAGCGTCCACGCGTCCGCTCAGCCTCGGATCGATCCGAACCTCAACCATGCGCATTAACCGAGGACGGAAATGGTCGAAAAGCTCCGCCATGGCGGTGTCGTCACCATCACATGCTTTGACCACAAGATCGTGCATTTCGTCCGGCAAACCGTGTTTTGGGACCGACATTGTTTCCCTTTCCGCTGTTTTCGCGATATGATTCGGTAGAGGCGGAGGTGTGATCCGGCCAGGTCCGTTCCTAACTTTGGCAAAAATCAACTATTTGTCAAAAGAAACCGTCGACGCAGTCAAGTTGTACCGATAATTGAAACTGGGCGTCGGTGTCCAGCCCGAAGCGAAAGCGAGCCACTCGAATACGGTCCCTCGCTCACGCGTCGGCTTGCGATTGGTTGTGGACGCTGTGGCACTGTTCAACTAGTTCAAAGTTTAATCAGAGGTGAACGCCATGAAGAGATCCAAGATAGTGATGATAGCAGTTTCCTTCATTTGCAGTTTCGCAGCGCACGAGGCGATGGGACAAATTGCTGGTTCGCGTTCGGCCACGCAAAACTTCCTGTACAACCGCCCGACCGTCAGCCCGTACCTCAATCTTACTCGGCAAGATTCTGTTCAAACGGGGCTGCCAAGTTATTACACGCAAGTTCGACCTCAGATCGAGCGTCGCGAGCAAGACCAACAACAGGCGATTCAGAATCGACAGATGCAGCGACAGCTTGCTTCCATTCGAAACGACTTCCGACAACAGCAACAGCAACAGGGCGGACAAATGTCCACCGGACGATTCGGATGGTCGTCTCGAGGCATGCCTCGACACGGCTCAACGCTGAACTATTATCCTGGCTTTTACGCGGTACGTCGACGGTAACAACCTCGTAAGTTTTCGCACTTTTGAGCAGTTAGTCGTGGGTAGCCTGGCCGCTATTCGGTTCGGCGAGTCTTTCCGGCGGACGTTCGCTTAATCTCATCCACCACGTTGATAATGCGAGGCACGTGATAGCGGTCAAGCTCCTTGGCCGCCAATTCTCGAATTGCCTGCATCGTAGTTTCGGCTGATACATCGTCATCCAATACGATGTCACAGGCGACAATTTGGCCCGTGACGCTGGACGTCTGCCCGAACACTCGAGCATCTCCGATCCCTGTGACTTGCCGAACTACGGCTTCCACCTTCGTCGGATTCACTTTGTAACCACCGACATTGATGATGTCGGATTCACGTCCGACGAAGAACACGCGGTCGCCTTCGATTTCAACTAGATCGCGCGTGTCAAACCATGTATCACCAGCCTTCATTGTGCCTTCGGGTACCAGCCGAGAACCAAGTGGGTCGTAGTTCTGCATCTTGTTTTTCGAGCGAACGTACAGCCGGCCATCTTCGACCTTTAGGCGAACCCCGCCGGGCAGCTCTGTATGCAAAAACGACTCGGGAAAACCTGCGAACCCGTCAGTGACGGAAAAGCACTTTCCTAATTCTGTCGTGGCATAAATGTGAATAATTCGCGCTTCATCGAAGACTCGCTTGAGCGAATTGAGCAATCCTTGGTCTACGAGTTCTCCACCGAGCGTAATTTGCTTGAGCTGCAGTGGATGCAACTGAGTTTCGTCGACTGCCAACAGAATCCCTCGCCAAAACGACGGCGTGGCCGAAACAAAACCCACGCCTTGATCACGCATCAACTGCACGATGTCTTGTGGGCTGGCACCATCGTCCAGAACGACCAACACTCCGCGATCAGCGAACGCATGCAAGACAACTTGCAGGCCGGCATACAATTGAGGGCGGTAGGTCAGCAGCCAGCGAGACTGCTCTTTTGATTCCGATCGATCAATTGGCTGCCTGAGTGTCGCGACCGGACGGCTGAGCGATTCCCAAGTGTGACGAGCTGCTTTTGGACGCCCAGTTGTCCCGGACGTCAGAATCGTAACGCAACGAGTCTCGTTATCGGCGCCGGCTACTTCACGTTTCTCGACAGTCCACTTCGATTGACCGGCAATCCGAACAATCGAGCGTAGCTGAAAAACATTCGCAAGTTCGTCGATTTCAGATTGAGTCGTTCCCGAGTCCAATAGGAACACGTTCGTGCCGACATGGTCCAACGCGGCCAACGCGGCGA
>JAGQPC010000545.1 GCA_020426925.1 Planctomycetales bacterium
GCAGATGTCTACACGGAGAGCAAGCTAAACAAGCGAGTCGCCAGGAGTTGGTTTTCAGGCGCCAACTCGTATCCTTTTTCCGACCCTCTGAAGACTGCTTATCTGGTCTACGGGTATCTGAGACAGTTCGCATCCCTTGAAAGCACTGCAAAATCAAAGGAATCTATTTCGTCAGCACTGTCACTGACATCACACGATAATATTAGCCACGTAGTCGATTCCCTCGCAAAAGCCGACCTCATTGAATCTGGAAACAATAAATTCTACGCTCCTCACGAGTCTGCGATCCTGAGTCCCGTTGATCTTAATGGGAATGTCGACGCTGGCTTGAAGAACCGAGTAGCAGAGTTGCGCAGTATACTCTATGGAGAATTTGAGTCTGATGGACGGAAGAGTCGTTTCGAACGTAGGGGTTTCCGAATCTATTACGACCTTGCGTTTGCAGCGGAAAACAGCATCACACCAAGATTCGCCCCGCGTAATAATTGATTCAGAGCGAACATTCGACAATGATTGAAGTGTAGGCCAGGTGACATGGTTAAGCTTCCGATGCATTGATTACCTAACCTACAGTACGCAGAAGGCGCCAAAGTATGTCTGACTCCGAGAAATCTTCGAATGACCGAAAGGCCGAAGCAGAGAAACTGATCGAGAGGAATCGAATGTCACAAATGATGGCAGTCGCTAGGTCAGTCAATTGCCGACCAAAACCTAAGAGCGACCACAAGTGAGCACTTGGCACCTCTCATCGTACAGCTCGGACTCCTGCTAGAACTTTGCGGTTCCTTTCTACTGGCAACTTCCGGTTTGAGGAACTCCGTTCGAGGCAACCATGGTCTGTTCCAATTCGCGATCAGGCATGAAGCGATCTCCTGGTTATTCGCGTTCTTGGCGACACTCACTTGGCTATTGGTATCGATCAACCGCCTCGCCGAGCATTCGCCGGTGTCAGTTTGGGCCTATGGGCTTCTAGTGTTTGTGTGCTGGACTCCAGTTCTTCTCGCAAGCTCTGCAAAATGTCTAGGAACTAAGATCGGACAAGGTATCGACGAGGCAAAGTGCGAACAGTTGCACGTCGCAGCTGCCGGTCTCATTGGAGCTGGCTTCGTACTCCAAGGTATGGCCGCAGCATTGTCTGCCTAGTACATACAGTCGCAGACTGTTGAAAACGCTTGTCCGCAAAACCAAAGACACTGAAGGCATAGACGGATGAAGTGCGTCGCTTCCGATGTATTCCTCAGGCTGAAAATGAAGTCTCGTTAGTCACAGCTTCTCTTTTTTTATTTCCAAGTCGCCTGATTCATGAAATCTATCGAATGTCAGCAGCGACTACTTTGCATGCGATCGTCCGAAATAGCTCGACTCATTCCCTCCCCTATCGCGAACACTGTCTCGCGGTTGATCACCGTCGCGCATAGCCGCGCGCCGCAGTTCCAGTGGGCTGGCGCTTGCTACGGCGAGGAGCGTTGATCCAGATGGGTTCGCTCCTGGGAAAGTCAGGGTGAACACCCGCACACTTTACGTCACGTTCGGAAAGGAAACGTAGATCTTTGTGCTTGTCGTCTCGCAGGATAATTGGCTTGAGGAAGATGAACATTGATGACGAGCTTCGATCTCGGGACTCGTTGCCACCTAGGTAACGAAGTAGCGGCACTTTGTCGATTCCAGGCATTGATGTGAATGTCCAGGAATTGGCGGTCCGGTTGAGTCCCCCAACGATTACTGTATAGCCATCAGGAATTGTTACCTGGCTGCGAATCTCGTCCGTTTGCCGAGGTGGTACACCGTCGCCTCCGGTGCTTGTAAATGTGTTGAGCGTAATCCCAAAGTCGAGTTGGATCTTGTCAGCGTCACTGATTCTAGGTGTGACGGTTATTGTAGTTCCGGCCTGAGCGAATCCTGCAAAACTTGTCGTGGCAACGGTGTCTGATGCGTTGATGCTGTTAAACGGCACTTCGGCAACGCTCGTAAGTTGACCCTCTGCATTGTCGTTTACCAACACTCTTGGCGCTGAGGTGACACGCGATCTGTTATGCGTGGTTAGAGCTCGAACGACAACATCGGCAACGTCCGGATCAACGAGTGTGCCGTTAAAACCTAGTCCGGGAACGAGCGACAGTGCTCCACTTACGGGATCTACTTCGCTTAAACCGAAGGATGAAAACGTTAGCAGCCTCTTTCCCCCGTCCCGGTCTCCTGAAGAGAATTCAACTCCAAGCGAAAAGTTGTCGCTAGTGTCGATGATTACAACTCGCGACTCGATTAAGACCTGGGGCAAAGGCTGGTCGAGCTTTTCAATGAGCTCTGCGTATAGTCGCTGAACGGCTGGTTCTGCGATGACAATCAAATTGTTCGTGTGAACATCAGCGGTAACTCGTGCTTTCCCAAGCAGGCTACCAGCAGTTGATTCGGATCCTGCCGTATCAACATGTAGCAATGGCCCTTGCGATTCCGGGCCGCGGTAAGACGGTGGGGGCGGTATTTCAAATCCTGGATCAGCCGGTGCAGCATTTGGCCCACTTGGTGTAGCTGGGCCATTCGCAGCTAGAACGCCAGGCTGCTGCACAACGTCGAAACGCCCGTTTTGCGGATTGGCAAGTGTGGGTGTTTGCTGCTCAGTTGGACTTACTGCCTGCTGCTCAATTGACCGGATCGTTTGCAAGAGATCGCGAACAGGTAAGTTCTTGACCTTGTAAAACCGCATTGGGCTTCTACCACGGCGCGGTGCCGTATCGCGGGTGTCTTTTAGCTGAACGATTTGTTTATGGATATCTTCTGTTGTTGTTGCAACAAGTAAGTTTTCTTCTTCATCAATTGACGAGCGATACATTCGCTTCCCCGACTCCGGGTCAAGCAAATCCTTGACCAAGCTATCGATTCTGGAAGCCGAGACGTGCTCAAACGAATACGTCTTCGTGCTAAGTCCAAGCGGAACGTCGAGCGTTTTGATGATCTGCTTGGCTGCTTCGATCTGGACTTTGTTTCCAATAAGGAGCAGCTTGTTACTGCGTGTGTCTGGAATGAGATCCACCGAAGGCGTTAGCCTCCCTTCGGCTTTGAGTCTCGACTGAAGAATCTGAGTCACCTGCTCGCCGATGGACTTGGCATCGACAAATCGCAGCGAAACGACTTCCATCGCCGCTGTTGGCTTGGGTCGGTCGAGCATCTCGATTAGCTCGCGAATTCGCACAAGATTCGCAGCGTAGTCGGTGACGATGATCGTTCTTGATTCGGGCAAAACAATGCTGTTCGCTCCCGGTTGTGTCAGCAATGGAGCTAAAGCTGGTTCGACTTTTTGCGGGTCAACGTAGTTCAGTTGAAACGATTCGGTGACCGCTTCTGCTTGGTCTCTGTCACGAGCGGTGCTTGGAGGAATGATGCTGGGAGCCACTTGCGGCATGCGGTCCGCCTGAATGATTCGCTTCCAACCAGGGGCCTCCGCGTCGGCGAGTACCAGGCCCTTCATCTTCAGCGCACTATTCAAAACGGCGAGGAGCGACGATTTAGGAATCGGCGTGGCAGATTTTACGCTGATTGTCTTAGACGAGATCTGCTCGTCGTAGATGATCCTGACATCGAGCGCTGTACTGACGTAATCAATGAGCACTTTGATCTCAACTTCCGCTGGGAAGTTAAGCTGCACCATCTCTTCAGCGGGCTGAGGTGGCTGGGCAAAAACCTGATTTGCGCATGCGAAGACTAGTAGCGAAATTAGAATGCGTTTTGGAACCGTAGACATTGGAACTCCGTGGCAACTATTTGGGGCACGGAATCGTCGGCAACTGGCAATTTCAGGTCAAGAGCGAGAATGCCAGCGTTGTTGCGATAGCATCAGGCGAAATTTCGGGATCGAGCTGCTATCGCGTTAGATCAATTGCTCTACCGTCTCAACAAGTTCGTCATTGAGTAATGCCTGCTTGGTAAGAAATGCACTTGCCCCGGCCTGCAGTATTTTTACTTCAAACGCCTCATCCCATCCCGTTAGAACGATGATTGGCGTATCGGATGCTAACCCACGCAAAGCAACTACGTTGTTGATGCCGCTTCCACCTGGAAGGCCGAGATCCAGAACAATCAGTGTAGGCAGCCTGCTTGCCAGCTGCTCCGTTGCCTCAGCAACAGTCCGTGCGCGCCGAATTGACGCATTAAGCTGAGAACCTAGCGCATCAACCGCCAGCGCGGCATCATTGTCGTTGTCTTCTATTAGTAAAACGTCAATCACTACTCGAAATAATCCGCGTTCTGTCACTTTGGAGGTGGTTCGTTGAGTACCGCCCAAAATAACTCAACTTGTCTCAATGCTTCGGTAAACTCGTTGAACTCAACCGGCTTTACGACATAAGCATTCACGCCCAGCTCGTAGGCTGTGCTTAAGTCACGGTTTTCACGAGACGAAGTGACCATCACAACCGGAATCGTGCGAAGCTTTTCCGATGACCGGATCTCTTTTAAAACTCCAATGCCGCTAACCTTGGGCAGTTTGCAGTCCAACAGGATTACGACCGGGTTGGCCGCCTTGCGCTCTGCATACTTGCCTCGACAGTGTAAATAGTCGAGCGCATCTTCGCCATCGACACAAACATCGACATGATTCGCCATCTGCGAGTCTTCAAACGCAGCCAGCGTTAACGTCACATCATTCGGGTCGTCTTCAACCAGCAAGATTTGTCGGATTTCAGGCACGCTGTTGATCCCTAACTTCGATTTGGCAGGCTAACGAAGAATGTTGCTCCCTCGCCCGGCTTACTTTCAGCGCAGATGCTACCTGCATGTCGCTTGACGATGCGCTTTACCAATGCAAGCCCAATACCGGTTCCGGGAAATTCTCGTTGGTCATGAAGACGTTGAAATGCTCCAAACAGCTGATCACTGTACTTCATGTCAAAGCCAACGCCATTGTCCTTAATAGCGATGATCGTGTTGCCTTCGTGTCCTTCTGCCGTGATTTGAACCTTTGGGTCGTCTACCTTGGAAGAGAATTTTACAGCATTTTCCAGTAAGTTCACAAATGCAGCATCCAGCAACGTACTATCGCCCCGAATATCGGGCATATCGGCAATTTCAAAGTGCACGTTTGCGTTTTCGGAATTCGCCTGCAGCGACTTGCAAATGGTTTCAATCATTTGATTCAAGTCGATCGCTTCGTAGTTCAGCTCAGCTCTTCCGGCTCGTGATAGGGCGAGCAACGCGTCAATTAGATTTCCCGCGTGGTTTGCTGAATCTTGAATGGTCTGAAGTGAATTGGCGGCCGTATCGGGAAGATCGCTGCCGAGTTGTTTTTGCAGGATTCGGCTAAATCCAATGATGTGCCGAATTGGTGCCCGTAAGTCGTGGGAAACGGAATACGAAAACGACTCAAGCTCCTCATTCGCTGCCAGCAGCTCTCGAGTTCGCTCGGTGACACGTTCTTCCAGCTCCTCGCTGCGTTCTTCTGCCTTAAGCGTTGCAAACTTACGGTCAGAAATATCTCGAACGATGGCGATAAACGTTCGTTTGCCGCCATCCGCTGTGATCAAGGAGACCGACAGATTCACCCACACAAACGTTCCGTCTTGGCCAGGGCGATTGCACGTTAAGTCATTTGCTGAACAGGACTTTTTCGAGGTAGAGCTCGTCCCATCCGGCGGCTAGTCGTTTGTTCTTGATGCCGACCTTTGCTGTTTTTTCTTTTTTCAGAAGGCTTAATGCGTTTCGCCGCATGGAACTGAAGTTTTCATCGG
>JAGQPC010000546.1 GCA_020426925.1 Planctomycetales bacterium
CTTCACATCACGATGGACCACCCCTTGTGTGTGAGCGTAGTGCAGCGTTTCTGCAACCGAGGCCACAAGCTCGATCGCGTAGCGAACGCTCAGCCGTCCCAGTTTCAGTCGCTTCGCGAGACTTTCACCTTCGATGTATTTAGAAACGACAAAATATGGGACTTCGTCTGTACTGCCGAAGTCATAGACCGGAACGATATTTGTGTGATCGAGCTTGGCAACTGTTTGGGCTTCGTCCAAATACGCTTTGGCGTCTTCGGCTCGCTGCAAACAGTGGGCATGTGGAACTTTGATGGCAACTGATCGATTGAGAGAACTATCGTGTGCCTTATAAACGATGCCAAACGCTCCCTTTCCTATGAGGGCATCAATACGATACCGACCAACGCATTGGGGGATTGCCGTTATCACTCCATTTACCGAGATGGACGTTTCGAGCGAGACAGCGGGATTCTCTTTTGCCAGCTCATTCACAAATCGCGCGAAAACCTCTTGAATCACATTGGCATGATCGGGAAATCGCGTTAGATATGCAGAGCAATCTGGCATCAGGCCGGAAGCGATCTGCCAGTCCAGCTCAATAGAGACGAGTTCTCCGCACAATGCGTCGCGTATGTCGGCGGACGCATTTGCGAGTAGGACCTCGATCGTAGATCCGTTTTTGTCGTTGCGTGTCTGCTCGAATTTCTCGCATTCACTGTGTATTTCACGCAACTGCCTGTTTGACAGACTTGAGAATCGTCGAGCCAAATTCGCTCTCCATTTTTTTGTGCTCAGGCATGTGCGCTGCGCTAACCGTCCATCGGTTTAATTCAGCAAATCGAGTTCCTGCCAATTTCGTCGAATCACTTCAAGCCGACGCTGGACTGTACTGCGAGAACAATCTAGGCGATCTGCAATTTCCGAGTCCTTGTAGCCCTCCATCCGTAGCGTCGCGACCTTTTGAAGGTCCGCGTCGTTCAGGCTATTCATTAGCAATTCACACACGTCTACGAATTCAGCGACGAACTCAGGAGTTGGCTCTGGCGACGGTAAGGCATCCACCTGAGTCGCTTCGGCAGTGGCTGCGCTGAAGATCAACTCAGATTGGGTTCGGCGCACGTCGCGTCGCAACTGACCGTCATACCGATGTCGATGAGCGACCTTGCGAGCTGTGATCACAAGAAGCAACTGACAAAGACTCTCTCGGTCGCGTAAATCGGGAAAACGACCGAGAGCAATTCCCGCACAGAAACTATTGAATGCGCTTTGTGCAGCATCTTCTTCGTCGTAAACGCGACGCGTTTCCGGGCGTAGCTTGCGGCGGGCTAAGTCATGCAACCGCTGCATGAAGTGATTCCATATCTTGCTGGCCGCCGAGTCGTCTGAATTTCTCAGGTCATCGATCCAGATCGTAACTGGATCTTCGTCGTCATCGTCGTTCGACATGCAGCTCTGGGCGTTTTGGAGTGTGCCAGCAGAAGTCAGTGTGGCAGGCATTTTTGCCGGATGGCCAGCATTTTAGACGATTACTTTCGCCTAAGCAAATTTCGACGAAGAAATATTGAGACAGTACCGGGCAAGACGGGCATTTAGTCGATGGGGCCGTACTCTTTGCAGATTGCGAAGGTCGCGCGGCCGTTGGTAACTACAAACATGTTCGTTACGCGTTGATGCAGTTAACGACAACTAGCCTAATCACCATCGATTACAGAAAGCCATCACTATGTCCATGAAATCCTGGCTCCAGTCACTGAGGAAATCCCGCGTTTCGTCGAATCGCAAGGAAGCTCATCGTCGAGGTCTGGCTGCATCGCCCCGTCACGCGTGCTTTGAACCCCTGGAAGACCGACGAGTGCTCGCGGCATTGTCGGATGGAGGCGGAACGACGCTTGAAATCGAGCTGGCGGCGAATGAGTCATTGACGGTCGTCTCGAATGGGACAACGTACGCATTCGGCAGCAATCAGGCCATGGTCAATGCGGGAGTCGCCGACTCGGGAGACTTTTCCGGCTTCGGTGGCACCTCACTCATCCTTGAAAGTTCGGGCCTCGCGCGGTACGACACGATCAGCATCGTCGACGCTCCTGGCGCATCGCTTGCGCGGGTGACCTTCAAAGATAGCGGGGTGAACTCGTACTCTGATCACGTTTCCGTCACGCTGGATGAGCCTTTTTCACCCCCGAACTTTTTTCATCCATTGACCTTCAATGGTGCGACTAGCTTCTCGGATACGAATTCCCTGTTTGCATCCAGCAATATGACAATGGAAGTGAACGCCGGAGCCTCCATTACCACCGTGGACGGTGACATCCATCTTGAATCGAACCAACAAGCCGTTGCCACAGTGGGTAACGGCTGGGTAGGTATTGTCGTGACGACTGCAACTATTGGTAGCAGCAGTGGCGATATTACACTCGAAGGCCGTGGTGGTGTGAGATCCAGCGGTAATATTGGAGTCTGGCTTGCGAGCAATGCCGTTGTCGGCGCCGGAACGACAGGGTTAGTCACAGTGCGTGGAATCGGCGGCAATGGTGCCGGAGTTTCCCTTGGGGTTCGCGTCACTGCTTCGGAGATTACATCCGGTGGCGGTAACGTGATCGTCGATGGGCAAGGTGGTGGAGGCGGAAACAGTACCGGTGTGGCCATGGATGGCAACGGCGTGATAACGGCCGGCGGCACCGGAACGGTTTATGTTGAAGGGACTGGTGGAGACAATAGTGCTGGAGTTGGGTTGAACCAAGCCACGATCACTTCGAACGGTGGTTCAGTTACGGTCCTCGGCACAGGTGGTAGCGCGGGAGCAGGTAATGTAGGTATCAGATTTAGTGGCACGATCACCGCTGGGGCTAACGCCGACGTTCACGTAACTGGTATCGGGGGAAACAACAATGGCTTCGGAAACGTTGGTGTTGATATGAGGGCCGATGCAAGTGTTCGGTCCAGCGGTGGAGATGTCTTCGTGACCGGTATTGGCGGCGGCGACGACCCCGCCTTGTCGGGCGGGAACATCGGTGTACAGATGTTTCCGAACGCAACAATCAAACCTGGTGGCAATGGGAAGGCAGAAGTTGTCGGCAAGGGTGGTGCTGGTTCACAGGGGCATGGCGTAACAGTGGCTTCGGCATCCTCGGTCGAGCCGGCTGGAATCAACTCCAGTGGCGGCAATGTCAAAGTGACGGGCACTGCCGTGGGAATCGGCCATGGGGTTTTCCTGAACGGTTTCATCCGACCAAGCCAAGGAGGCACTCCTGAGATCTCCGCGGGTGGCATTGGCAACGTCGAGATCGTGGGGATTGCGCAGGGCCAGGGGTCGGGGTTCGCGGCCGCGGCGTGGAGTGAAGTTACGTCGAGTGGCGGCAACATCTCCATCGACGGCACGGGCGGATCGATCGGAGATGTAAATTATGGTGTCGTCGTGTCCGGCGTCGGTGCCGGACCGGGTTTCACAGGTCTAATCTCGGCAGGAGTCGGCGGCGATATCTCCATCGTTGGCAGGGGCGGAAATTCAGGGGGCGTACGCAATGATGGCGTTCGGCTCGGCCGTTCTTCCTTCGGCAACAATGCGGAAGTCCTTACCAATGGCGGCGACATCACCGTGACCGGAATTGCGGGCACGGGTACTCTTCAAACCGGCATCGGTGTGTCGGGAGGATTCAGTAACGGTTTGCTTTCCACTTCCAACGGTGGTGACATATTCTTGAATGCGGACTTGATGGATCTCCGTGGACCCATCCACGCCGAAACGCGAACGGTTACGCTAAAACCCCAAACGACGGATGGCAGCATCAGTGCGAATCTCGGCGGCGCCGACAGCGCGACCGAATTGGGCTTGTTCGATCTTGAACTCGACCAGGTGACAGCTGGCACAATCAACATTGGCGCAGCGAACAGCGCTATGACCGTAAGCTCGCCTATAACGAGGCTCACGGCCACGGACCTGAATTTGACCGGTTCCACCGTCAGCCCAGCGGCCAGTACGACAGACCTGAGCTTAGTAGGCGGCACCCTCGCCTTTGGCCCAGGATCTGACGTGCTCATCGAGATCGCCGGAACAGTCGTGAACACCGATTACGACCAGCTCAATGTCGAAGGTACTGCCAATCTGAGCAACGTCGATCTACTCCTGACCGGAGCATTTACATCGGGACCGTCAGATGTATTTGTCGTCGTGGCCGCGACCGCCGTGACTGGAAACTTCAACGGCTTACCCGAAAACGCGACCATCGTCTTCAATGGTCGCTCCTTGCGTGTAAACTACTCACCCACCACCGTGACGCTCACGGACATCGGCCCGTCAAACCAACCGCCGGTCATCACGTCCGATGGCGCAGGCGAGATGGCGTTCAAGAGTATCGATGAAAACACCACGGCAGTGACGGACGTGAATGCGTCCGATCCCGATGCCGAAACCGAAGGTGGTGGCGGCCTGACGTACTCTCTAAGTGGTCCGGATGCCGCCTTATTCTCGATCGACGCAAACGGAAATCTGGCTTTCTCAGCGGCCCCGGACTTCGAATCTCCTGGCGATGTCGGCAGCGACAACGTCTATGACGTAACGGTCACGGTAACGGACACCGGTTTGGAGACCGATGAGCAGGCTATCGCGGTCACGGTCACCGATGTGAATGAAGCTCCCTCCATCACATCCGATGGCGGAGGCTCAACCGCGTCCAAGAGCATCGATGAGAACACCACGGCGGTGACGGACGTGAATGCGTCCGATCCCGAGGGCGAAACGGAAGGAGGTGGCGGCCTTGCGTATTCATTGAGCGGTCTGGATGCGGCTTTGTTCACAATCGACGCCAACGGAAATCTCGCGTTCGCTACCGCCCCGGACTTCGAGGCTCCTGGCGATGTCGGCGGCGACAATGTCTACGACGTGACGGTCACCGTTACGGACACCGGTTTGGAGAGCGTAACTCAGGACATCGCGGTGACAGTCACCAACGTGAATGAAGATCCCTCAATCACTTCCGACGGCGGTGGTGCGACGGTATCCAAGAGCATCGATGAAAACACCACGGCGGTGACGGACGTGAATGCGTCCGATCCCGATGGCGAAACCGAAGGTGGTGGCGGCCTGACGTATTCGCTTAGCGGTCCAGATGCCACCGCATTCTCCATCGATGCCAATGGGATTCTTGCTTTCACTGCCGCTCCGGACTTTGAATCTCCTGGCGATGTCGGCAGTGACAACGTCTACGACGTCATCGTAACAGTCACCGATTCAGGTGTGCCAAACCTGTCCGATTCCCAGACGATCAGTGTCAGCGTGCTGAACGTGCAGGCGACGATTAGCGGCACCGTGTTTATGGATGCGGACGGCGACGGATTGTTCGACGGAGGCACTGAGACGGCCCTTGATAATGTGACGATTGAATTGCTCGACAGCGCTCTGGCGCTCTTGGCCACGGATACCACGGAGTTGGGTGGCGTCTATGCCTTTACCGTGGATGACGAATTTGCCAGCTACCGCATTCGGGAGACGACACCAACAGGTGTCGACGAGGGGGCGGCCATCCTGGGCACTGCGGGCGGTACGGTCATCAATGAAAACGAAATGGACTTGGTGCTCAGCGGCGACGACGCCTCCGAGTACGACTTCACCGAAACCGGTCAAGCGGTGCAGGCCTGCGACACGGCCACCATCGGATTCTGGCAGAACAAACACGGCCAGGCACTCATCAAGCAAGGTGGTGACACGCTTGTGACTTGGCTGAGTACCAACTTTGGAAATATCTTCGGTGATACGTTCTCCGATGGAAGCGGCGGAGACAACGCTGCCGAAGTTGCTAACTTCTACAAGTATGAATTCTTTAAGGCAAACCTGAAAGGAACTTCGAAGGTCGATGCCCAGTTCATGGCAACAGCCTTGGCGACGTTTTTTACCAGTAGCAATCTGTCCGGTGGCTCGGTGGCGGCGAGTTACGGCTTTAACGTCACCGAGACGGGAATTGGCACGAACGTGGTCAACGTCGGCGACAACGGTGCCGCCTTCGGTGTAGCCGACAACGCGAACATGACCATCATGGCGTCGCTGCTCGCAACGAACAATCTGACCGGTCAAGCCGATGCGGATGCCAGCGAGAATTACAGCCACGTCTACGACGCAAATGGTGACGGTGTCCTCGACAACAACGAGAAGTTAATGCGAGCAAAGGCCCACGACGTCTACGTGGCGATCAATGAGAACCGGAATGATTGTCACGAGACAGATGACCGTGAGGATGACGACGAATGTCACGAGAGAGATGACCGTGAGGATGACGAGGATCGACGTGAGAGAGATGACCGTGAGCATGACGAAGATCGACGTGAGAGAGATGACCGTGAGCGTGACGAAGATCGACGTGAGAGAGATGACGACTGACGTCTTCACGGCGATCACAGATCGTTGCTGTTCATGAGTGGCGATAGGGCTCGAACACTACTACCCGATGACTTTTTGAATTGGAGACGCCGCCATGAATGTCGCTGAGTTACTTCGCAGGGAAAAAGTGACCTGCGAGTTCATTCCCCACCGATGCACAGCGATTGACGCATTCGGTTCATACTCCCGGTTGTGAAGTGGCGAACACAGTCCTGCGGATCGGAGCATCGATCTGGCTTTGGTGAAGGAAGTGCTGAGAGCGAGCGAGGCGCGTTGCCTCCGTTTGGTTCGCAGTACAGGATTAAGACGCTGGTCAAGGAACCCTTGGCGGAGGACGAGCAGATCGTGTTCGAGGGCAATAATCACCACGAAGCAGCCTCGCCGTGAGCAGCGTGTCTATTTGACGCACTTTGCCTGCCATGTATCTAGTCGCCCGTGGTCAGGGGCGCAATGCTCGCGCGGGCATCAGCTAAAACAAATCTGAACACTTGCCCGTCAAAATACGCCCTCGCATCCGAGGCCTTAAAAGGGAAACGGCAACGGCTAATGAACTCCGTCAAATCGAGCGTCGACGAACTAGAAGTCCGCCGGATTGAAATAGCTGCTGTCAACCAAACGCTTTACCAGAACAGTTCCAGTCCTACGTAGCCGCCGTGGAACCAAACGTCTCTGGTGTCTATAGATCCGGATTGCGCGAACAGCGAATACGTGTTCGATTGGTCAGGAGACAGTCCGATTCCGTCCAGATAGTACATCTGATAGCCGATCCGTATATTGCCCTTCGGCCCAACCGGAAAAAATGCTCCGATCATCGTTTCGCCAACAAACGCGATTTCGTCTTCGTTGTCAACGAATCGGGCGAACTGGCCGCTACTGGCGCGCACTACTGATGCGCTGACGTGCGCGTGGTTTAAATACGATCCGCCCTTTACCGTTGCGCCGAATTGAACTCGTCCCAAATTGAACAACTTCAAATCGCCGCCAAGCTGCAATCCATAGAGTTCATTGTCGATCTTGGAAGAACTCGCTCCACCCGAGCTATTGATGTTGAACGATTCGCTCAGCTGAACATATCGAATGCCGGCGATCCCGGTGAACCGACTGCCGAATTCTCGTTTGCGGTTGAGTTCGATACCGCGAAAACGTGACGAATAATCCAGATCGTAACTGGTAGCCGGGTTGGCGGGTACCGTGAAGTAATAGACGTACGTGATCGGCTGCGAACTGGTTACAGTGTACGGGTCACCAAACTTCTCCATTTGAAAAAATGACAATTCGGTTGCCGTGCCGTCTTCGTCGTGGTCGACGATGCTCACTCGGAAGCCAGGTTTTACATCGTCCGAGATGTTTCCCAATCCTCCCAGAGGCTGGTACGTGTTCGGATCGAAAAAGTTGAACGAGTTGGCGTCATAGAAGAAGTCGCCAGCCAAATCATCGACCCGCGCCAGAATAAGCGTGTCAACCGCTATCGAAAAAGTTGGCCGAGTCGTAGTCGCGGTACAGACCGACGCCGGGTATTCGGCGTCGAAGTAGCTATCTCCGAATTGCGGCACACAACTTCCGGTTGCCAGGCAAGACCCGTCGTTGCATTGTGCTAAAACTCCCGTGGAGATCAGCAACAAGGAGCATACGCTCAATAAGAATGTGAAATAAGTTTTCAACGTTGGTCTCCCTACCAAGTTCGGAAACATCATGCCTCCGCGTTTTTCACGTATCGACTCGACAAGCCGAATTGTGGAATGCAGCTGCGTCGTCTGGAAAAACCACCAGAAGCCGAAGACGTGGTAGAAACCGGTTATCGAGAAACGCAGTTAGAACCGGAGCTTTTTCGGTGGGCGCGATACCGCATCGCGGATGGCTACATCCAAATCATCGCAACAAGAAAACCGATCCAGCCGAGCATGGCCGTAACGGTTATGTAAAGAAGAACGGGATGGCGGTGAAACGGGCGAATCGACGGCTTGCTGTGCTTTTCCTGTTTACTAGCGTTCATGCATCGTCTGTTTCACGTGGCTGTTCGATTTCAAATTCCTCTTCAAAGGCAGCCGTAAAATCGAACACATCGTCAAAGTCTTCGCGGCGGTCTCCAGAAGATTTTTTCATCAGTTCCGCGTCAATCATATTGTAGACAATTTCGCCCAAGTCGCCGGTGGACTGAATCCCCCAACTATTCAGTACAACTTTTGCTAGCAGGCCAAATTGCTCAATCGCATACCGGCGACTGGCTTCGCAAAGTTGCTGTCCGGTCAAATGGCGTTCATCCGGATTCGCGGGGCTTACCGGCTCGCCTCCCTCCATGTGAAT